>NZ_VMBJ01000120.1:0-287 GCF_010608305.1 Stenotrophomonas sp. AS012628
ACCTACGCTGCCAGATTTCCATCAGATAAGGCTCGGTCGGCGCATCCATGCGCCTCACGGTGCTGCCTGCCGCCTTGCTCCGGCTCCCGACAGTTTCCTGCGCACGCGGAACGAGAGCGGAAACTCAAAGTCAAAAGAAGAAAGCAAAGTCAAAAGCTGTTGCCAACCAAGGTTGGCAGCTACCAAAGGCAAGGCACCGCGCATGTACGCACCGCGCTCGCAGAAGTGCGTCCAGAGGCGGAGGGCATGGGCGTGCAGGACCGTTGGCGCCATGGATGGCGCCATCG
>NZ_VMBJ01000121.1:0-282 GCF_010608305.1 Stenotrophomonas sp. AS012628
TTTTCGCGGCGCTCCTGATGGCGGTCGGCGGTGCCTTGTTGCTGTTGCTCCAGGCGCGCAACGGCAGCCGCGAGCAGCGCCTGATCGAGAGGCGCCTGGGAGCGCTGGCCAACCCTGGCGGCTCGACCAGGTGGCTGGCCGGCATGACCGAGCGGATGGACGACAGCTTCTGGGTGCGGCGCCTGCAACTGATGGACAGCGAGGCCCGCCAGTTGCTGCAACAGGCCGGCTGGCACGAGAGTCGCTACCGGACCCTGTACCTGATCTCGGTGTTCCTCACGC
>NZ_VMBJ01000122.1:0-281 GCF_010608305.1 Stenotrophomonas sp. AS012628
CTGGCCCGCCGGCAACTGGCTGTTCTCGCGCGCGGTCTGCTTCAAGGCGCCCTACTTCGCCAGCATCGCACCGCGCATCACCCGCCTGGAACACGGCCGCTGCGAAGGCACGCTGGTCGATCGCCGCAAGGTGCGCAACCACATCGGCACGGTGCATGCGATCGCGATGTGCAACCTGGCCGAGCTGACCGCCGGGCTGATGGTGGACGCGTCGCTGCCGAAGGGCATGCGCTGGATCCCGAAGGGGATGCAGGTGCAGTACCTGGCCAAGGCGCGTGGCA
>NZ_VMBJ01000123.1:0-279 GCF_010608305.1 Stenotrophomonas sp. AS012628
GCTTAAGAACGACCGGCCCGCAATAGTGACGATTGATTCGGCCTGTCCCTGTTTCGTCCAGAACACCAAGGTAGACAACTTCCTCAGAATCGCTGACTTCATAGGCCAGACCGGCATAGGGGCTGCCATCCCCCCGCTCATCCACCAATTGAAAGCTGGTCGAGTGAGTGCGACGCGGGCAGGCATGGATACGTTCACTGAAGAACGGCTTTTCCCACTCCTCCATCGGCCCAGGGGTCATGGGGTCACCGCCTTGTTTTCCGTACAGCCGGGATAGAG
>NZ_VMBJ01000124.1:0-278 GCF_010608305.1 Stenotrophomonas sp. AS012628
GGCGAGGAAGGCTTGTACAGCACGTTTGTTGGTCATGGTCAGCTCCTTTTCACATGGACTGTGTAGCGGATTAGAACCCGACGATCCCGGCGCGTTGCCGGCTTTTACACGCTGTTACCCCGATGACACGCGCTGTAATATGCGCCCGCCAACGCATGGCGAGCCGCATCAGGCACGACATGCCTATTGGTCGGCGCCGGGCTGGGGGGTATCGCCCTTGCGTGCGGCGGCCGCTGCGCGGTGGCGCGGGCCGACGATGCCGCCCCCCTGGCTGACAG
>NZ_VMBJ01000125.1:0-277 GCF_010608305.1 Stenotrophomonas sp. AS012628
GGCTAATATGTTGATCCGGGGAATGCCATCGGGTGTGTAATCCCGCCTTTGCAGCTCCTTCAATGTGCATTTTGCCATCATCTACAAATATAGTCTCATCAGCCTGAATACCCGCATTTTGCAAAACAAAATTAAATGCTTCAACATCCGGCTTTCTGTATCCAATCTCATGAGAATACCAGGTCTTTTCAAATAGTTTTTCAAAAGTAAGAAATGCCTCTGAACCCATTTTATTTCTTACATATCCGAGATGTGTTTCATTGGTATTGCTGAACAG
>NZ_VMBJ01000126.1:0-277 GCF_010608305.1 Stenotrophomonas sp. AS012628
GTTCGTTGCGCAGGAACGCGCTGACCTGCAGGTCGGCCGCGCTGCCCGGCCGCGCCGGGCGCAGGCCGCGCTGGTCGAGCTGCTGGCTGACGGCGTCGCGCAACTGGTTGTCGTCCAGGCCCTGGGGAAAGCCGCTGACCCCGGCGGCGGCCCAGCTCCAGCTACGGTAGCGGGCGTAGTCGCGCGGCGCCGCCGGATAGGCGCCGGGATCGAGGCCGGGATTGGCCGCGGTGGCCGGCTGCGGCGGGTAGGGCAGAGAGCTGGCGCGGTAGGGATT
>NZ_VMBJ01000127.1:0-276 GCF_010608305.1 Stenotrophomonas sp. AS012628
CCGATATCGAGATCTTCAGCCTGGCCATGGAGCTAGGCGATCGCGTCTACGCATTGTCGGTACAGCGTCACGGGATCATCGACGCACGCCTGGCGGAAGAAGGCATGCGGGTGTTCGACGCCTACCTGGGGCTCTACCTGCCGCCGATCCTGGAAAAGCGTAGCGAACCATTATCCGGATTTATATCCGATTTAAATCGATAGAAAATCCATAAAATCCTCTTAAACCGCTTCACAGTCCGATTTTTATCGGATATAAATCCGCCCATCACTCGAT
>NZ_VMBJ01000128.1:0-276 GCF_010608305.1 Stenotrophomonas sp. AS012628
GTTCGAGGCTTCCACCCGGCTGACCGTGCCGCCGACCATGACCGCGCCGAGTTCCACCGGCGGCGCGTAGGACGGCGCGTCGCTCATCCGTCCGCGCATGTAGGGATCGAGCGACAGGTAGACGGTGCGCAGCAGCACCTGGCCCGCGCCGGGCTCAGGAAGCGGAACCTGCTCGATGCGGAAGTTATCCCGGGTCGGGGCGCCGTGGGGGCGCGAGGCGAGGACGATGCGGCGGTTGACCTGCGTGGATTGGGACATTTCCAGACTCCTCTGTCT
>NZ_VMBJ01000129.1:0-275 GCF_010608305.1 Stenotrophomonas sp. AS012628
GTCGACGATCGGCCCGTCGTACAGCTCAGCCATGCTTTGCCTCGGTCTTGTCCAGGGAAATCAGCAGGGTGCCGACGATGAAGGCTGCCGAGCAGAGGGCGAAGAAGCCCAGCACCGCGGCATATCCGCCCAGGTGTTGCAGCAGCAGCCCGACCAGGATCGGCACGGCGATGCCGCCGAGGCTGCCGGCCATGTTCATCACCCCGCCGACCAGGCCGACCCGGGCCGGAGTGGCGAGCAAGGCCGGAAAGCTCCAGTACAGGCTGCCCCACATC
>NZ_VMBJ01000013.1:0-44890 GCF_010608305.1 Stenotrophomonas sp. AS012628
GGGGAGGGGCTGTCCGGGGGAATCACCAGTGTGGGTCCATGCAAGGCCTTGATCCGAGGCATTGCGCGGGGAATGTCCTTGGCTTTCAACGGATCCCGTTCTGAAAAATGTTGCAGATCGGGCTGCTGCCCGTGGTGTCTGGTCGGGACGGCCGCCCGGGCGTCGAAGAGAGCCCGGGCCTTCCGGCGGACAGGCCAGCATGGCGGGGGAAAACCGACACCCCTCGAGGCCCCGAGGCCGGCCAGCGGCCGCTTCCACCTGCTCCCGTCATATCCCCTGCAGCCCCCGGCCGTTAGAATGGCGGCCGCTGTCCACCGCCCGCTCCCGGAGCCCCCATGCCCGTTGAAGCCCAGCCGGTAGCCGCCGTCGTCGACACGACCGGTGCGCCCGGCTATCTCTCCATTCGTGATTTGCGCAAGGAATTCGACGGTTTCGTCGCCGTCGACGACGTCAACCTGGACGTGCGCAAGGGCGAGATCTTCGCCCTGCTCGGTGGCTCCGGCAGTGGCAAATCGACCCTGCTGCGCTGCCTCGGCGGCTTCGAGACGCCCACCAAGGGCAGCATCACCCTCGATGGCCAGCGCCTGGACGCGCTGCCGCCGTACCAGCGGCCGGTCAACATGATGTTCCAGTCCTACGCCCTGTTCCCGCACATGACGGTCGAGCAGAACATCGCCTTCGGCCTGAAACAGGATGGCCTGGGCAAGGATGCGATCAGCAAGCGCGTCGGCGAGATGCTCGACCTGGTGCAGATGGGCCACCTGGGCAAGCGCAAGCCGCACCAGCTCTCCGGCGGCCAGCAGCAGCGCGTGGCGCTGGCGCGGTCGCTGGCCAAGGGGCCGAAGCTGCTGCTGCTGGACGAGCCGATGGGCGCGCTGGACAAGAAGCTGCGCTCGCAGATGCAGCTGGAACTGGTCAGCATCATCGAATCGTCGGGGGTGACCTGCGTGATGGTCACCCACGACCAGGAAGAAGCGATGACCATGGCCACCCGCATCGCGGTGATGGATGCCGGCTGGATCCAGCAGGTCGGCAAGCCGGACGAGGTCTACGAGCAGCCGGCCAACCGCTTTGTCGCCGAGTTCATCGGTTCGGTCAACCTGTTCGACGGGGTGATCGACGAGGACCTGCCCGAGTACGTCACCGTGCGCTCGCCGCTGTTCCCGGCGCCGATCTACATCGCCCATGGCATCACCGGCTATGAAGGGCAGCCGGTCGCGTTCGCGCTGCGCCCGGAAAAGGTGATGATCGGCAAGGACGAGCCGGAAGGGCACACCAACAAGGCGCAGGGTGTGATCGAGGACATCGCCTACTTCGGCAGCCATTCGGTCTACCACGTGCGCCTGCCCAGCGGCGCCAAGGTACTGGCCAACTTCGCCAACTCGCAGCGCTGGGCCAGCGATGGCCTGACCTGGGGCGACAGTGTGTGGGTGCACTGGCGCGACAACGACGGCGTGGTGCTGACCTCATGAGCACGGCCGGCCTGAAGCGCTGGCTGCCGGGGCTGCGTGCCACGGTGATCGGCATTCCGTACCTGTGGCTGCTGCTGTTCTTCGCAGTGCCGTTCCTGATCGTGCTGATGATCAGCTTCTCGCTCAGCCGGGTCGGCTCGCCGCCGTACACCTGGCTGCTGCAGTACGCCGACGGCGGCTTCTCGCTGAAGCTGAACCTGGAAAACTACCTGGCGCTGTTCCGCGATTCGATCTATGCGCAGGCCTTCCTGAGCTCGATCAAGATCGCAGCGATCTCGACCTTCCTGACCCTGCTGATCGGCTACCCGATGGCCTATGCCATCGCCCGCCTGTCACCGGCCGCGCGCAACGTGGCGATGATGCTGGTGGTGCTGCCGTCGTGGACCTCGTTCCTGATCCGCGTGTATGCGTGGAAGGCGATCCTGGACCGCAACGGCCTGCTCGACCAGTTCCTGCAGTTCACCGGCCTGCAGTCGCTCATGACGTCGATGGGCCTGCAGAAACTGCAGCTGATCGACACCCCGACCGCCGCCTACATCGGCATCGTCTACTGCTACCTGCCGTTCATGGTGCTGCCGCTGTACGCCAACCTCGTCAAGCACGACCACCGCCTGCTGGAAGCGGCCTACGACCTCGGTGCCAAGCCGTGGCAGGCGTTCCTGCGCATCACCCTGCCGTTGTCGAAGGCGGGCATCATCGCCGGCTGCATGCTGGTGATGATTCCGGCGATCGGTGAATTCGTGATCCCGGAAATGCTGGGTGGCTCGGAGACGCTGATGGTGGGCCGCCAGCTGTGGAACGAGTTCTTCAACAACCGTAACTGGCCGGGCGCCTCGGCGATGGCGGTGGCGATGATCCTGCTGCTGCTGGTGCCGATCCTGCTGTTCAACCGTTCCCAGCAGCGCCTGCTGGAAGGGAAGCAGGCATGAGCCCGCGTAGCGCCAAGGGCCTGGGGCTGGGCGTGCTGCTGCTCGGCTTCGCCTTCCTGTACCTGCCGATCCTGCTGTTGATGTTCTATTCGTTCAACAGCTCGCGGCTGGCGATGGTCTGGGCTGGGTTCTCCACCCGCGCCTACAGCGATCTGTTCGCCGACCGCGCGCTGATGGATGCGATGTGGACCAGCCTGGTGGTCGCGTTCTGGACCGCCTGCACGGCCACCGTGCTGGGCACGCTGGCGGCGATGGTGATGACCCGCTTCAAGCGCTTCCGCGGCAAGCCGCTGTTTGGCGCGCTGGTCACCGCACCGCTGGTGATGCCGGATGTGATCCTCGGCTTCTCGCTGATGGCGCTGCTGGCTTCGATGGGTGCGATTCCCGGGTTCCCGGCGCGTGGCCTGACCACCATCTGGATCGCGCACGTCACCTTCACACTGTGCTTCGTCACCGTGGTGGTGTCCTCGCGCCTGCAGGAGATGGACCTGTCGCTGGAAGAAGCCGCGATGGACCTGGGCGCGAGCCGGCTGACCGTGTTCGGCCGCATCACCCTGCCGATCATCGCGCCGGCGCTGGTGGCAGGCTGGCTGCTGGCGTTCACCCTGTCGCTGGATGATGTGGTGGTGGCCAGCTTCGTCGCCACGCCGGGCTCGACCACGCTGCCGATGAAGGTGTTCGCTTCGGTGCGCATGGGCATCAGCCCGAAGATCAACGCACTGGCCACGCTGCTGGTGTCGGCGGTGTCGATCGCCGCGGTGATCGGCTGGTACATCAATGCGCGTGCGGAGAAGCGGCGCCAGCGCGATCTGCAGCTGGCGCGGCAGGACAACGGCTGAGCACACGGCCTGTCGACAGCGCCGGCAACACCCGGCTCACGGACAGCGGCGCACAATGGGGGTCTTCCAGATGGAGATCCCCCATGACCGTCGAGATCATCAACCCGGCCACCGGCCAGGTGACCTACCGCCATGAACTGATGGGTGCAGCCGACATCGAGCAGCGCCTGCAGGCCGCTGCCGATGCCTTCCCCGGCTGGGCTGATCACTCGCTGCAGGACCGCGGCGCCATCCTTCGCCAGATTGCCGCGCAGCTGCGCGCCCGTCGCGATGACCTGCAGCAGGCGATGACCCACGAGATGGGCAAGCTCAAGGCTGAGGCGCTGGCCGAGGTCGACAAGTGCGCGGCCGCCTGCGAGTACTACGCCGACCACGCGGCCGACTACCTGAAGCCGCAGCTGATCGACACCGAAGCCCAGCGCAGCTATGTGCGCTACGAGCCGATCGGCTGCGTGTTCGCGGTGATGCCGTGGAATTTCCCGATCTGGCAGGTGTTCCGTTTTTTGGCCCCGGCGTTCATGGCTGGCAACGTGGCCGTGCTCAAGCACGCCAGCAACGTGCCGCAGTGCGCCGACCTGATCCTGGCGGTGTGCCGTGACGGCGGCCTGCCCGATGGCGTGTTCGATGTACTGCACATCGACAACGACCAGGCCGCCGAGGTGCTGCGCGACGCGCGGGTGAAGGCGGTGACGCTGACCGGCAGCGAGCGGGCAGGGCGCTCGATCGCTTCCAATGCCGGCAGCCAGCTGAAGAAGTCGGTGATGGAGCTCGGCGGCAGCGATGCCTTCGTGGTGCTCGATGATGCCGACCTCGACAAGACCGTGGCCGCGGCAGTGAAGTCACGCTTCGACAACAGCGGCCAGACCTGCATCGCGGCCAAGCGCTTCATCGTGGTCGATGCGGTGGCCGATGAATTCACCCGTCGCTTCGTGGAAGCGGCGGGCGAGCGCCAGTATGGCGACCCTGACGAGCGCGGCACCACGCTGGCGCCGATGGCGCGCGCCGACCTGCGCGACGAACTGCACAAGCAGGTGCAGGCCAGTGTCGCCAAGGGCGCGCGCGTGCTGATCGGTGGCGAGCCGATTGCCGGCACGCATGCCGGCTATCCGGCCACCGTGCTCGACCAGGTGGGTCCTGGTATGCCGGCCTACGATGAGGAACTGTTCGGGCCGGTGGCGGCAGTGATCCGGGTCAAGGATGAAGCCGAGGCGCTGCGCGTGGCCAACGACACCCGTTTCGGCCTGGGCGGCAGCGTGTGGACGCGCGACGCGGTGCGCGGCGAAGGCTTTGCCCAGCGCATGGAATGCGGCGCCGCGTTCGTCAACGCCATCGTCAAGAGCGATGCGCGGTTGCCGTTCGGTGGCAGCAAGCAGTCCGGTTTCGGTCGCGAACTGGCCGACCATGGCATCCATGAGTTCATGAACATCAAGACCGTCTACGTGGCTTGATGGATCATGCAATGCGCCACGACCAACGGTCGTGGCCTACCGGTCTGGTGGGTATCGACCGTTGGTCGATACGAGCTACAGCCACTTGGCGCGCTTGAACAGCCGGTACAGCCCCACGCACACGCCGCCCACGCCAACGATCATCAGCGGGTAGGACCACGGTTCGCTCAGCTCGGGCATGTGGCTGAAGTTCATGCCGTACCAGCTGGTGATCAGCGTCGGCGCCGCCAGCAGCGCCGCCCATGCACCCAGCCGCTTGACCGTCTCGCCCTGCGCCAGCGTCACCAGCGACAGGTTCACGCTCAGTGCGGTGCCCAGCATCTCGCGAAGGGTGTCGATCACATCGCTGATGCGTACCGCGTGGTCGTGCACGTCGCGGATGTACAGCTTCACCTCGTCGGGGATCAGTTCGCCCTGATAGCGACGCAGCTGTGCCAGCACGTCCTGCAGCGGCGCCACCGCCATGCGCATCTTGTTCAGTTCGCGCTTGAGCTCGTACAGCCGCACCACGGTGCTGCGCTTGTAGGTGTCGGCGAAGATGTCCTTTTCGAGCAGGTCCAGGGTGTCGCGGAAGCGGTGCACGATGGGCAGGTAGTTGTCGACCACGAAGTCGGTCACCGCATACAGGCAGTACGACGGGCCCATTTTCAGCAGCTGGGGCTCGCGCTCGACCCGCGCGCGTACCGGGGCGTAGGACAGCGAAGCGCCATGGCGCACCGTCACCAGAAAGCGTGGGCCGAGGAAGGCGTGGGTTTCGCCGTACTGGATGCGCTCGTCGACCATCTGCGCGGTCGTCACCACCACGAACATCGAATTGCCGTAGGTCTCGACCTTGGGCCGCTGGTGCGCATTGCGCGCATCCTCGATGGCCAGGTCGTGCAGGCAGAACTCTTCCTGCAATTTCAACAGCACATCGTCATTGGGGTCGTACAGGCCGACCCAGACGAAGCCATTGCCACCGGCAATGACATCGCTGATGGCGTCCAGGGTGATGTCGTGGCGTTTGCCCTCGTCATCGTAGTGGACGCAGTTGATGACGCAGGCGGGGTTGGCCGAGGCGGGCGCGGCAGCGGAGGCGGGCAATGACATGCCCGCCATCGTGCGTCAGGGCTGCGTTTTGGACAAGTGAGGAGTACGCCCCAGCACCCATGCCAGCGCGACGTGGACGGGCAGCAGCAGCACGATCCACTGCACGTTGTACTGCGCCTGCAGGCTCAGCCAGTGCAGCACCAGCGCGGCCACCGCCTGTACCGCCAGCAGCCACAGTACGATCCTGAACATGCGGCCCGGCACGCGCCGGCGCAGCAGGCTGATCGCCCCGGGCAGCAGCAGCACCGCCAGCGGCGAAAGCAACAGCAGGTTGCGATTGGCCCACGCGGCGTAGTGGATGCTGAAGCCCCACAGGAACACCAGCACGCCGCCGAACAGGGCACACAGCAGCCAGAACGGCAGCGCCAGCCCGGCCAGCAGGCGCGGACGGCGGCGCAGCGCCAGCACGCCGCCGGCCACGATCAGCCCGAGCAGCAGCCACGGCCACCAGCGGCGCGCGAATTCCTTCGGCTCCGGATCGATACGGTGCGGCAGCAGTTCCTGTTCGGACTGCACCAGCGGACGGCCATCGCTGTTACGTGCCTGGCGCAGCGCATCGGCCAGGCGCATCGGTACGAAGGCTTCCTGCCAGCGCGACAGCGGCTGGTCGGCGAACGGCCCCAGGCCTACATCGAAGCCCAGCCACATCCAGGGTGCCGGCGAGGCCAGGCGCACCGATTCACTGCGGTAGGTGTTGCCGCGCGAGCGCCCCGACAGCTGCGACTGCAGGCCGCCGCCGAGTGCCTTGTCCACCGTGTCGCGCACCATCGTGGCGCAGTTGGCGGTGTAGTAGTCGTAGTGGTAACGCGCGTTTTCCGGCTTGGCCCGTTCGGCCAGATCGGCAGCGAGCGTACGTGCCTGGTCGGGGCGCAGGTCCAGCCACTGCACGCTGGCGCCACGGCCGGTCTCGTCGTAGTAGGACAGATCCTGCTGCAGCGGTAGCGCCACCAGGTAATACATCATGTCGCCGCGTGCGAAGCGGCTGATGAAATCGTCCTCGGACGGGTCGAAGTAGCCGAAGTTGTACGAGGTCGCCTCACCGCTGACCGGATCAAGCACCACGATGGCGTCATGGCCGAAGCGTTCGAAGAACACCGTGCCCGGCTGCATGGTGACCACGCCGATGCGCGGGGCGGGGGCTTCAGTACTGGCGGGCGCCGTAGCGGCAGGCGGGGCCGCCGCCGGCTTCGCGAACGCGGCCAGCGGCAGGGCCATGGCCAGCACGCACAGTGCCAGCCACACCATGAGGATCAGGCCGCGGCGCTTCAAGTGTCGTCCTGCGCGTCCGGCGGCAGCACGGTCACGTGGAAGGCCTGTACCCGGCGCGCGTCGGCGCGGGCCACGCGGAACATGAAACGGTCCAGCGCCAGCTCGTCACCGACTTCCGGCAGATGGCCCACGGCCTCGGTGACCAGGCCACCGATGGTGTCGTAGTCCTCGTCGGAGAACGTCGCGCCGAATCGCTCGTTGAAGTCGCCGATCGGGGTCAGCGCGTCGACCACGTACTGGCCGTCGGACTGGATCGCGATCTGCGCCGAGGGATCCTCGGCCTCGTCATGCTCGTCGTCGATCTCGCCGACGATCTGTTCCAGCACGTCCTCGATGGTGACCAGGCCGGCGACACCGCCGTACTCGTCCACCACGATGGCCATGTGATTGCGCGACAGGCGGAATTCCTTCAGCAGCACATTGAGCTTCTTCGCCTCCGGGATCAGCACCGCCGGGCGCAGCAGCTCGCGCACGTTGGCCGGGCCGTTGTCGGCAACCACGCCGCGCAGCAGGTCCTTGGCCAGCAGGATGCCAAGGATGTCGTCCTTGTTCTCGCCGTGCACCGGGAAGCGTGAATGACCGGATTCGACCACCTGCTTCATCAGTTCCAGGAAGGGCGCCTCAACCGGCAGCGAGACCATCTGCGAGCGCGAAATCATCACGTCGCCCACGGTCAGCTCGGCGACCGAAATGGCGCCTTCCATCATCTTCAGGGTATCGGCGGCGATCAGACCCTCTTCCTGCGCGGTGTGCAGGACAGCGACCAGCTCGTCGCGGGTATGGGGTTCGCCGGAGAAGGCGGAGGTCAGGCGTTCAAGCCAGCCGCGCTTCTTTTCACTGTGCTCCGCAGGGGAGCTACTACTGTCGTCTTCTGACATCTCTGGAAAAAAGGCACCCGGCAGGCCGGGCGTTGGCCCAAGTCTAGCAGGATGTGACGGCCTGTCAGTGACTGCCGGTGGCCGGGGCAGGGGCGGCCGGGGCCGGCTCCTCCTCGGGCAGGTCCAGGCTGTAGGTGCAGCCGGCCAGGGTCTTGCCCGGGTGGGAGGCCACGGTGGAGACGCTGAGGATGATCGACTCGATCTGGGCCTCGCCGGTCTTCGGGTCGGTCACGTCGCGGCTGACCAGCTCGCGGCCGGCCATGAACTTGCCGTCCTGGTCGTAGCCGGTCTCCAGCGCCAGGCGCTTGGCCAGCGGGCGTGGGTCGGCCTGGTCGAGCACCGCCATGATGCTGGCGCCGGCCACGGCCACCCGCTCGGTGCTCATGCCGAACACGCTGATCGGCTGGGCCAGGCGGAACTCACTCATGAACTGGTTGCCCTGCGGCAGCGGCTGCAGGCCTTGGGCCACGGCCTTCAGCGGGTCGGCCAGCAACGGCGCCAGCGCGGCCTGATCGGCCACGCCCTGGCGGCATTCGATCAGCGCCGGCAGGTCCAGGCTGGAAGCGAAGGCGGCTGGGACCGCAAGGGCACACAGCAAAGGCAGGCAGCAGCGCAGTGACACGGGCGGTTTCCGCAGGCGAAGGGCCGCCATCATAGCTCCGGTGAGCGCCTGAACAGCCCGGTGAGAAGGCGCAGGAATCCGGTCATCGCCCGCCGCGCGACCATCAGTGAGAGGGTCAGCACAACCGCAAGCATGGCGATCTGCATCGATTGCCCCGCGATGCGCGCCACCGCCGGCCACAGGCCCGGGCTGGTCAGCCAGGGCATCAGTTCCGATGTGGCTGTCCTGGCCACTTTCATGTAGATCACGGCCAGCACGAACAGCACCAGCAACGAGGTGCGGCTGGCATGGAAGAACGGGAGTGCGTTGACCGGCCTGCCAAGCCGCTGCTGCAGCAGCGTTCGCCACAGCACCGGCAGGGTCAGGGCACCGACCAGTATCAGCACCATCGACGTTTCCCACAGCCCGGGCAGGTGGGCGGGTTCCGCTCTACCCGTGAGGTGGGGGCCGATCATGCCGGTCGCCAGCCCAGCCAGCAGGCACAAAGGCGAGAGCAGGGCGAGGCTGCGCAGCAGCCAGTGCCTGCCGGCGGGTTCACGAGCGCTGAGGCGACGCACGGTGTACGCGCCCAGCATCAGCAGGCCGGCGAACAGGCCCGCGCTCATCGCAAACGCCGTGAAGCTGTTTCCCGGAGTCATCCTTGATCCCCTTGTAGTCGTGGCGACGGGCGGTGGCCCGCTCAGCGCTCGCCCGCGTATGGGTCGTCGATGCCCAGCTCGGCCAGGATCTCCCGTTCCAGCTGCTCCATCGCCTCGGCTTCCTTGTCGTCCTCGTGGTCCCAGCCGAGCAGGTGCAGCACGCCGTGCACGGTCAGGTGCGCGTAGTGGGCATTGAGCGCCTTGCCCTGTTCGTCGGCCTCGCGTGCCACCACCGGTGCACAGATCACCAGGTCACCCAGCAGCGGGAACTTGACGCCCTTGGGCAGGCCTTCGGGTACTTCGGCCGGGAAGCTGAGCACGTTGGTGGCGTAGTCCTTGCCGCGGTAGTGGCGGTTCAACGACTGTCCTTCCTTGGCATCGACCACGCGGATGGCCAGATCGGCCTCGCGGATGCGGCCCTTCAACGCGGCGGCCACCCACTTGCGGAAGCTCACTGCCGCCGGCAGGCCGGCACGCGGCAGGGCATAACTGACGGCGACGTCCAGTCGCACGGGACCACGGGTCATGGAGTTGCTCCAGGTTGGATCTGATGCAGGTCGCGGCGGTCGTAGGCGCTGACGATGCGTGCGACCAGCGGGTGGCGGACCACGTCACGGGATTCGAAGAAGGTGAAGCTCACGCCCTCGACCTCACGCAGCACGTCGATGGCGTCGCGCAGGCCGGACTTCACATGCTTGGGCAGGTCGGTCTGGGTCAGGTCACCGGTGACCACCGCAGTGGAGCCGTAACCCAGGCGGGTCAGGAACATCTTCATCTGCTCGATGGTGGTGTTCTGTGCTTCGTCCAGGATCACGAACGCATCGTTGAGCGTGCGGCCGCGCATGTAGGCCAGCGGTGCGATCTCGATGACGTTCTTCTCCAGCAGCTTGACCACTTTCTCCACGCCCATCATCTCGTACAGGGCGTCGTACAGCGGTCGCAGGTAGGGATCGACCTTCTGGCTCAGGTCGCCGGGCAGGAAGCCCAGCTTCTCGCCGGCCTCCACCGCCGGGCGCACCAGGATCAGGCGCTGCACCCGCGATTCATTCAGTGCTTCGACCGCGCTGGCCACGGCCAGGAAGGTCTTGCCGGTACCGGCCGGGCCGATGCCGAAGTTGATGTCGTGGGTGGCGATCTGGTGCAGGTAGCGGCCCTGGTTTGCGCCGCGGCCGCGCACCGTGCCGCGCTTGACCTTGATCGCCACGTCCTGCGCTTCATAGGAGCGCTCGGCGATCTGCTCGACATTGGCCTGCGCCAGGCGCAGGTGGATGGCGTGGTTGTCGAAGGTGGTTTCGCCGGCTTCGGCGTACAGCGCTTCAACCAGCTTCTGCGCCTCGACGATGGCTTCTTTGGGCCCGCTGATGCGGAACACGAAGCCACGATTTGCGATCTCCACGCCGAGCTTCAGCTCGATCTGGCGCAGGTGCCCGTCGAAGGGGCCGCACAGGTTGGCCAGTCGCTCGTTGTCTTCCGGCGACAGGGTGAAGTCTCGATGATCGATGCTTTTCATTGCTTGGGGTGGGGCCGACGCCTTCCACCGCAGTGTATTCAGGGAGGACAAGGGTAGCGCGCGTGCGGGGCACACGGCCAGCAGACGGTCGATACAGCGTTTTCCACACCCGGTGTGGACGGGGCACGCGGGAAACCTGTGGATAGACCTCTGCGATGCTTGTGCCACAAGGCCCATGAGGTCCTGGTGAAAAAAGCGTCATGGCCGTTCGTCGCTGCGGCAGCACTGCCACGGGTGGCCTGTACGGGGTCATTCATCGTGATGGCAGTGCAGGTTTCGTTGCCGGGCGAGCAACAAAGCCACGTCCCTGCGGATTTCCACAGCGGTTGTGGAATGATGCCGAATCAACCTGTGGATAGGTGGTGCGGAGCCTTGCGGCAAAAGGCTTGCCCACGTGTGGTGAAAAAACCGTCAGGGCTGATCGGAATCATTGAGGGTGCACGGGGCACATGGCACCGTGTCGCCGTCGCAGGAGGGGATGGCATGGGCATGGGCATCGGCAACGGGATGCGTGGAATCGGACTGGCGGGCATCGGCCTGCTGGCGGGGTGTGGGCAGTCAACGCCGACTGCACTGGGCACGCTGGAATGGGACCGGATCACGGTGCCGGCGCCGGCGGCCGAAGTCATCGCCACGGTGGAGGTGCGCGAGGGACAGCAGGTCAAGGCCGGGGCCGTGCTGATGCGCCTGGACCCGGCGCGGGGAGACGCGCAGTTCGCCGCGGCTCAGGCTGATGCGGCGCGTGCGCAGGCCCAGCTGGAAGAACTGCAGATCGGTCCACGCCAGGAGCAGATCGCGCAGGCCCAGGCGCAACTGGCCGCGTTGCGCGCACAGGCTGCCGAAGCAACTGCCTATTACCGACGTGTCCAGCCGTTGGCACGGCAGCGCCTGATTGCCGCCGCTGAACTGGATCGTGCACGCGCCGCTGCCGGCAATGCCGAGGCCAGCGCGCGTGCTGCCGAGCAGGCCTGGCTGGAGCGGGTGCACGGCAGCCGTGTGCAGGATATCGCCCAGGGCCAGGCGGCCGCGGATGCCGCACAGGCACAGCAGGTGGTGCAGGGCGTCAACCTGCAGAAGCTGCAGCTGCGCGCACCGCGCGACGGCGTGGTCGATGCCTTGCCTTACCGGCAGGGGGACCAGGCGCCGGTCGGCGCGCCGCTGGCGGTGATGCTGGTCGGCGAGCGCCCCTATGCACGCGTCTACCTGCCGCAACCGCTGCGCCTGCAGGTCAAGGTCGGACAGGCCGCGCAGATACAGCTGGAGGGAGGCAGCACGGTGCTGACGGGGCACGTGCGTGCGATCCGCAGTGAGCCGTCGTTCACGCCGTACTACGCACTGACCGGTGATGACGTCGAGCGCCTGAGCTATCTGGCCGAGATCGAAGTGGACGGGAACAGCGACATGCAGAAGCTGCCAGCGGGCCTTCCGGTACAGGTGCGCTTCTGAACACCGGTGCGGACATCGCGGTGCACGCGCAGGGCCTGACCCGCCGCTTCGGCGATCTGCTGGCCGTGGACAATGTCGACCTGACCGTGCCGCGTGGCCAGGTCTATGGCTTCCTGGGGCCGAACGGGTCGGGCAAGTCGACCACCATCCGCATGCTGTGCGGCCTGCTGGAACCGAGTGCCGGGCAGATCGAGGTGCTGGGCCTGGCGGTTCCCGAGCAGGCCGAAGCACTGCGCCGGCGCATCGGCTACATGACCCAGCGCTTCTCGTTGTATGAAGATCTTTCGGTACGCGAGAACCTGGAATTCCTCGCCGCCATCCAGGATCTGCCACGCGCGCAGGCCCGGCAGCGGGTCGACGAACTGCTGCAGCAGTATCGTCTTCTGGACAGGCAGCCGCAGCTGGCCGGCACCCTCAGTGGTGGCCAGAAGCAGCGCCTGGCGCTGGCCGGCGCCGTCGTGCATGCGCCCGAGCTGTTGTTCCTGGACGAGCCGACCAGCGCAGTCGATCCGGAATCGCGCCGCGATTTCTGGGAGGCCCTGTTCGAACTGGCCGATGCGGGCACCACCGTGCTGGTCTCGACCCACTACATGGACGAGGCCGAGCGCTGCCACCGCCTGGCGATCCTTGATCGTGGCGCGCTGGTGGCCGACGGCACGCCGGCCGAACTGTGCGCACGGCTGGAAGGGCGCACGCTGCAGGTCACCGCGTCGCAGCCGCGCCTGGCCAGCCGCGCACTGGCCGATCTGCCCGGCGTGCTCAGCGTGGCGCAGATCGGCACCCATCTGCGCGTGCTGTGCAATGAGGGAGCGGCGGACATCGCAGTGCTGGGCCGTGCGCTGGCCAGTGCTGACCCGCAGGCCAGCATCGAGAAGGTGGCACCGAACCTGGAAGACGTGTTCGTGGCCGCCACCCGTGGTCGTGGCCGGGAGCCGGCGGAATGAACCTGCGCAGGCTGTGGGCGATCATGCTCAAGGAACTGCGGCAGCTACGGCGCGACCGCATCACGCTGGCGATGATCGTCGGCATTCCGGTGATGCAGCTGCTGCTGTTCGGCTATGCGATCAATCTCAACCTGCGTCACCTCGACGCCGGTGTCGCCGATCAGGCCAACAGTGCCGCCTCGCGCGCGCTGGTGCAGGACATGGTCGCCACCGGCGTGATCACGCCGCGCAGCGAGGCGTACACGCCCGACCAGCTGATGCAGGCGCTGCGCCGTGGCGAGATCAGTGTCGGCATCGTGGTGCCGGCCGACTTCGAGCGTCGCCGCTTCGACGGTCGCGAAGCAGTGCAGGTGCTGGTCGATGGCAGCGACACCGTGGTGCAGAGCGCAGCGATCCAGCTGGCGCAGGTGCCGCTGGACACGCGTCCGACCAGCAACACGCGTCCCCTGCGCGAAGGCAGCATCGCCAGTGGTCCTATCAGCGTGACCAGCTTCTACAACCCGCAGCGGCGCTCGGCGGTGAACATCGTGCCGGGCCTGATCGGGGTGATCCTGACCATGACCCTGGTGATGTTCACGGCCGTGGCGGTGGTGCGCGAACGCGAGCGCGGCAACATGGAGCTGCTGATCGCCACGCCGGTGTCGCGCAGCGAACTGATGGTGGGCAAGGTGCTGCCTTATGCAGCGATTGGCCTGCTGCAGACCACGCTGGTGCTGGTGCTGGGCACCTGGCTGTTCCAGGTGCCGATCCGCGGCAGCCTGCTGGACATCTACCTGGCCGCAGTACTGCTGGTGCTGGCCAACCTCGCACTGGGCCTGCTGATTTCCACGCGCGCGCGCTCGCAGTTCCAGGCGATGCAGATGACGTTGTTCCTGTTCCTGCCGTCGATCCTGCTGTCGGGCTTCATGTTCCCGTTTGCGGGCATGCCGCGGCCGGTGCAATGGCTGGCGGAAGTGCTGCCGCTGACCCACTTCCTGCGGCTGGTGCGCGGCATCATGCTGCGCGGCGCCTCGCTGTGGGAGCTGTGGCACGACGCGCTGGCGCTGCTGGCCTTCATCGTGGTGATGATGACGCTGGCGATCCTGCGCTTCCGCAAGCGATTGGATTAAGGCCTGTCATTCGGTAGTGCCGGCCGCTGGCCGGCATCATTTCCGGTGGGTGCCGACCGTTGGTCGGCACACCCAGACCTTACTCCGCCAGCACCCGCGCGCGCAGCGAATTGGTCAGCGCTTCGGTGATCACCACATCCACGAACTGGCCGATCAGCCGCGCCGGCGCCGGGAAGTTCACCGAGCGCATGTTCTCGGTCTTGCCGGTCAGCTCGTTCGGATTCTTGCGCGACGGACCTTCCACCAGCACGGTCTGCACCGTGCCCACCATCTTCTGGGAGATGCTGGCCGCGTGCGCATTGATGCGCTCCTGCAGGCGCGACAGGCGCGCGTGCTTCTCCGCATCGCTGATCGTGTCCTCCAGGTCGGCCGCTGGCGTGCCCGGGCGGCGCGAATAGATGAAGGAGAAGCTGTGGTCGAAGCCGATGTCTTCGATCAGCTTCATGGTCTTCTCGAAATCGGCATCGGTCTCGCCGGGGAAGCCGACGATGAAGTCCGAGCTGATCGAGATGTCCGGGCGCACCGCGCGCAGCTTGCGGATCTTCGACTTGAATTCCAGTGCTGTGTAGCCGCGCTTCATCGCCGACAGCACGCGGTCGCTGCCGGCCTGCACCGGCAGGTGCAGGAAGTTGGCCAGCTGCGGTACGTCGCGGAACGCATCGACCAGCGAATCGCTGAACTCCAGTGGGTGCGAGGTGGTGAAGCGGATGCGGCCAACGCCATCGATCTCGGCGATGGTGCGGATCAGCAGGCCCAGGTCGGCGAACTCACCATCGCCATACGGGCCACGGTAGGCGTTGACGTTCTGGCCGAGCAGGTTGATCTCGCGCACGCCCTGCGCGGCCAGCTGGGCCACTTCCACCACCACGTCCTCGAACGGGCGGCTGACCTCCGTGCCGCGGGTGTAGGGCACCACGCAGAACGAGCAGTACTTCGAGCAGCCTTCCATGATCGACACGAACGCCGAGGCGCCATCGGCACGCGGCTCCGGCAGGCGGTCGAACTTCTCGATCTCGGGGAAGCTGATGTCCACCTGCGGGCGCTTCTGTTCGCGCCGCGCGCGGATCAGTTCCGGCAGGCGGTGCAGGGTCTGCGGTCCGAACACCAGGTCGACGAACGGCGCGCGCTTGATGATCGCTTCGCCTTCCTGCGAGGCGACGCAGCCGCCGACGCCGATGATGACCTCGCGGCCCTTGTTCTTCAGGCCCTTCCACACGCCCAGCTGGCTGAATACCTTCTCCTGCGCCTTCTCGCGGATGGAGCAGGTGTTGACCAGGATGACGTCAGCGTCGTCCGGGGTATCGGTCAGTTCCAGGCCATCGCTGGCGGCAAGCACGTCGGCCATCTTGGCCGAGTCGTACTCGTTCATCTGGCAACCGTGGGTCTTGATGTACAGCTTGCCCTTGACCTGGTCGGGCTTGCGCGGACCAGCGGGCAGGGCAACGAGCGGGGTACCGCCCGGCGTGGCGGGCGGAAAGACGTCTGGCGTCCCGGTCATGGCGCTTAATCCATTCGGGTGGCGGGAAAGCGGGCAATTCTACCCGCATCCCGCGCCAGCCGCCGCGTTCATGCGGCCAAGCCCAAGCCCGGCGTGGTCATCACTGTAGAGCCGAGCCCACGCTCGGCTGCCTTGTGCAAGGCGGAGGAGCAGCCGAGCGTGGGCTCGGCTCTACAAGGGGGCGCTGATTACGCCGCCACCAGCTCCGCATCGATCCGCCGCGACCGGTCGAAGGCGGTCATCGCGCTCATCCGGGCGATGTAGTCGGCCGTTGCCGGCGCCGGCTGCACGAGGCCAAAGGCGGTGGTCCAGGCCAGCGCATTGCCCCACAGCACATCGGCGGCGCTCATCGTCTCGCCGAGCAGGTACGGGCCCTGCGCCAGCTGGGCCTCGACCACCTGCAGCACGGTCTCGGCGTCGTTGTACGGCGACATCAGGCGCGGCGGCGGCTCGCGATGCATCGCCTTGTCGATCATCGCCGGCTCGAAACAGGCGCCATAGAAGGCCATCCAGCGCAGGTAGGGCCCGCGCAGGGCGTCGCCGATCGGCGGGGCCAGCCCGGCTTCCGGATACAGGTCGGCCAGGTACAGATAAATGGCCACCTGTTCGGTTACCAGTGCGCCGTTGTGGACGATGGCCGGCACCTTGCCCATCGGGTTGATGGCCAGGTAGGCCGGGGCCAGGTTGGCGCCGGCCTTCAGGTCCAGCACCTGCATGCGGTAGTCAGCACCCAGCGCTTCGAGCAGGGCCACGGCGCCGCTCGAGCGGGAACGGGCGGCGTGGTACAGGGTGATCTGACGTGAATTCATGGCATTGCTCCTTGCGGTGGGTGGTGAACTGGAGGCCATCCTGGGGCACTATTGCGGACGACTTCTGTCCTCGATCCTTCATGCGCCATACCGCCCACCGACTGCTGCGCCTGATCGCCCTGTTGCAGGCCCGCCGCCAGTGGTCGGGGGCCGAGCTCGCCGAGCGCATGGGCGTGGACCGACGCAGCATCCGCCGCGATATCGAGCGCCTGCGCGAGCTGGGCTACCCGGTGCAGGCCTCGGCCGGGGTAGGGGGCGGCTATCAGCTGGGGGCCGGGGCACCGGTACTGCCGATGCTGCTGGATGAGGAGGAGGCAACCACCCTGGCCATCGCCCTGCGCGCCGCCTCGGCCACCGTCGCCGGCATCGACGACACCGCGCGTGGCCTGCTGTCCAAGCTCGACCCGCTGGTGCCGACCCGTCGCCGCCAGCAGGCCGGCGAGGTGCATGCAGCGACGGCCACCCTGTCCGATCTTCCGTCCACCGACGCACGCCTGCTCGGACGGCTGGCCCAGTACTGCCGGCAGGCGTCACGGCTGGCCTTCGAATACCGCAGCGCGCAGGAGGCTGTTACCCAGCGCGAAATCGAGGCGCAGCACCTGGTCAATTACGGCCGGCGCTGGTACCTGCTGGCCTGGGATCTGGGCCGGCAGGACTGGCGCACCCTGCGCGTGGACCGGATGGGCGCGGTACGTGAGTGCTCCGAGCCGGGCATGCACCGGCGCACCCCGGCGCCGCCGGACGTGATGGTGCGGCAGGCGGTCAGCCAGGCCCCGTTCGCGCTGCAGGCCATCGTCCGCCTGGCCGGCAGCCGCGCCGAACTGGAAGGCCGCATTCCGCCCTGGTGCGGGGTGCTGGAGGCGGATGGCGCCGAGCACTGCCTGCTGCGCATGGGGGCCGAGAGCCGGGGCATGATGCTGGCGCAGATCCTCAGCCTGGACCGCGTGCCGGTGGCGCTGTGGACCACGCCGCCGGGCCTGCGCGACGAACTGGCCCAGCGCCTGGCCGGGCTGGGCCAGGTGCTGGCTGTGCCGCCGGTCACAGGCTGAGCCACATCGCTTGGCAAGCCCCGGCGAAGCTGGGACACTCGCCGCCATGAAGGGGATACTGGGGACAACGGCGATCATCATCGCTGCGCTGACCGCTGCGCCGGCCAGCGCCGGCACCCTGTACAAGTGCCAGGGCCCTGACGGCGTCACCAGTTATGTGAGCAAGCGGGTGGCAGGTGCGCGCTGCAGCACCATCAGCTACAGCCGCGACACCCGCCCTGCGCCGCGCCCGGTGGTGGCCGCATCCAGGCCGGCGCCGACCACGGTGGCCAGCATCGAACGCAACCCGGTTGCCGTTGCCGCCAGCGCCGTAGCGCCGGCAACGGTTGCGCCGGCACCTGCATCCGCGCCCGCAGCTGCTCCGGCACAGCCGGCCGCCTCGCGTGCCGGGCGCATGGTCAGCGGTCAGGTCTATTCCTTCATGAAGGACGGCGTGCGCCACTACACCAGTGCGCGCCCGACCCAGGTCGCCAACCTCGGCCCGGTGCGGACCATCCGCTACAGCTTCATGGAGCGCTGCTACGCGTGCGGGGTCAATCCACGCGTGGACTTCGGCAGCGTGCGCCTGAACACCTCGGCCTTCCAGACCGAGATCACCTCGGCCGCGCGCGAGTTCGGCGTGGAAGAGGCGGTGGTGCGGGCCATCATCCATGCCGAGTCGGCCTACAACCCGACCGCGCTCAGCCGTGCCGGTGCGCAGGGCCTGATGCAGCTGATGCCGCCAACCGCCGCGCGCTTCGGGGTCAGTGACTCCTACGATGCCGGGCAGAACATCCGCGGCGGCGTGCAGTATCTTGCGTGGTTGCTGAAGCGCTTCAATGGCGACCTGACCCTTGCCGCAGCCGGCTACAACGCTGGCGAAGGCGCGGTCGACCGCCATGGCGGCGTACCGCCCTACAGCGAAACCCAGTACTACGTGCGCCGGGTCGGGCAGCTGGCCGAGCGTTACCGCACCGCCCTGAGCCACCAGTAGGGACCGCAGACTGGTGGGTGCCGACTGTCAGTCGGCACACCGTTGAACAGGTAGGTGCCGACTGTTGGTCGGCACTCCTTGCAAAGAGCGTTGTGTGGCGCGCGACGGTTCCGCTACACTCAACCGTGATTCAATGCGGCTCTGGCCCCCACCGGATCCGCTGGCAGCCTTAAAGCTACCTAATCAATATCGGAGTGCCGGATGGCCAACGATGGGGTACACGATCCAGTCAACACCGGACGTCGGCGTTTTCTTTCTGCCACCACAGCCGTGGTGGGCGCCGTCGGCGTCGGATTCACCGCAGTTCCTTTCATCAAATCCTGGAACCCCAGTGCCCGCGCCAAGCTTGCCGGCGCACCGGTGGTGGCCGACATCAGCGCCCTGCAGGAAGGCCAACGCCTGATCGTGGAATGGCGTGGCCAGCCGATCTGGATCGTCAAGCGGTCCAAGGCGATCCTCGATGCGCTGCACGGGCTGGACGGTCGTCTCAAGGACCCCGAGTCCGGCGAGAAGGACCAGCAGCCGGAGTACGTGCTGAAGCAGAACCCCGAGCTGCGCTCGATCAAGCCGGATATTTCCGTGCTGGTCGGCCTGTGCACGCACCTGGGCTGCTCGCCGGAAATGGTGGCCGAGATCCGGCCTGAGCCCTACGACCCGCAGTGGAAGGGCGGCTACTTCTGCCCCTGCCACAAGTCGCGCTTCGACATGTCCGGCCGCGTCTTCAAGGACGTGCCGGCGCCGATCAACCTGAAGGTGCCCGCGCACCACTACCAGGACGACAACACCATCATCATCGGTGTCGATCCGCAGGGGGCTGCCTGATGGCCAATATCCTCAGCCGTACCGCCAGCGGCGTGGCCGACTGGGTCAATGCCCGCGCACCGGGCCTGATGCCGGTGTACCGCAAGCACGTCAGCGAGTACTACGCGCCGAAGAACTTCAACATCTGGTACTACTTCGGTTCGCTGGCGCTGCTGGTGCTGGTCAACCAGATCGTCACCGGCATCTTCCTGACGATGCACTACAAGACCAACGCCGCCGAGGCGTTCGGCTCCATTGAATACATCATGCGTGATGTGGAGTGGGGCTGGCTGATCCGCTACATGCACTCCACCGGGGCCTCGCTGTTCTTCATCGTGGTCTACCTGCACATGTTCCGCGGCCTGCTGTACGGCAGCTACCAGAAGCCGCGCGAGCTGGTGTGGATCCTGGGCATGCTGATCTACCTGGTGCTGATGGCCGAAGCGTTCATGGGCTACGTGCTGCCGTGGGGCCAGATGTCGTTCTGGGGCGCCAAGGTGATCATCTCGCTGTTCGGCGCGATACCGGTGATCGGCAACGGCCTGACCGAGTGGATCATGGGCGACTACCTGCCCAGTGACGCCACGCTCAACCGCTTCTTCGCACTGCACGTCATCGCCCTGCCGCTGGTGCTGTTGCTGCTGGTGGTGCTGCACCTGGGCGCGCTGCACGAAGTGGGGTCGAACAACCCGGACGGCGTGGAGATCAAGAAGGGGCCGAAGGGCAACCGCTGGTCGCCGAACGCACCGGCCGACGGCATTCCGTTCCACCCGTATTACACGCTCAAGGATGGTGTCGGCGCCGGCTTCCTGCTGATCATCGCCGCCTTCATCATCTTCTTCGCGCCTGGTTTCGGCGGCCTGTTCCTGGAGCACGACAACTTCACCGAGGCCAACCGCCTGGTCACCCCGGAGCACATCAAGCCGGTCTGGTACTACACGCCCTACTACGCGATGTTGCGCGTGGTGCCGAACAAGCTGGGCGGCGTGCTGGTGATGTTCTCGGCCATTGCGATCCTGTTCCTGGTGCCGTGGCTGGACAAGGCCAGGGTGAAGTCGGTGCGCTACCGCGGCTGGATCTCGAAGGTGATGCTGGGCGTGCTGGCGGTGTGCTTCGTCTGGCTGGGCGTGATTGGTTCCGGCCCGGGCACCGACGTGCACGAGACCTACATCGGGCGGGTGCTGACCTTCCTGTACTTCGCGTTCTTCATCACCATGCCGCTATGGACACGGTTGGACAGGACCAAGCCGGTACCGGAGAGGGTGACCACCCATGACTGATCGCTGGATGGTCCGGCTGGCCCTGACGGCCACCCTGATGCTGGGCAGTTTCCTGGCCTCCGCCGCCGAAGGCGGCACCAAGCTGCTGCAGGCCGGCAACGACCTGGGTGACCGCGCTTCGCTGCAGCGCGGCGCGCAGCTGTACATGAACTACTGCTCCGGCTGCCACTCGCTGAAGTACCTGCGCTATTCGCGGATGGCGCAGGACCTGGGCCTGACCGAAGAGGAGGTGATGAACAACCTCAACTTCACCGGCTCGGCGATCGGCGATCCGATCCCGGTGGCGATGCCCAAGGAGAATGCCGAGAAGTGGTTCGGCAAGATGCCGCCAGACCTCAGCCTGATCTCGCGCGTGCGGGGCAGTGACTGGGTCTACACCTATCTCAAGTCGTTCTACCTGGACAGCAGCCGGCCGCTGGGCTGGAACAACGCGCTGTTCGCCAACGCGTCCATGCCCAACCCGCTGTGGGAAATGCAGGGCCTGCAGCATGCCGTGCATGGCAAGCCCGAAGCGCCGGGCATGGACCCGCCGGTGACCGGCCTGAAGATTGAAACGCCGGGTTCGGTCGATGCCGGGCAGTACGACCAGGCCGTGCGGGACATCACCAACTTCCTCGAATATGCCGGCGAACCGGCCGTGCTCAAGCGCCAGCAGCTGGGCGTGTGGGTAATCCTGTTCCTGGCCCTGCTGACCTTCCTGCTGTATCTGTTGAAGAAGGAATACTGGAAGGACGTTCACTGAATCTGCCGCCGGCCATCGCACGGGCCTATTGGCTTTTGTGATGGTCGGTTGCACACTCGGGGAGGAGTCGATCGCTGGCACGGTGCCGGCGGCGCCGATGCGGCAGGCGGTCTCCTGTCGTGGGAGAGCCTTTGATGGCGGCGAGCGTACGCATGCGCAATACACTGACGCTGTTTTCCTCGAACGACGATGTACTGTGCCACCGTGTACGCCTGGTCCTGGCGGCCAAGGGTGTGACCTTCGACTTCGTTCCGGTCGATCCACAGAACCCGCCTGAAGACCTGATCGACCTCAATCCGTACCACTCGGTGCCGACGCTGGTCGAACGCGAACTGGTGCTTTACGCCGCGTCGGTGGTCAGCGAGTACCTGGACGAGCGCTACCCGCATCCGCCGCTGATGCCGGTCGACCCGCTGTCGCGTGCGCGCATCCGCCTGGCCATGCTGCGCATCGAGCACGACTGGGTGCCGCAGGTGCAGGCCATCCAGCTGGGCAACAAGACCCAGGCCGAGGCCGGCCGCAAGCGCCTGAAGGAGTTGCTGACCGCCTCGCTGCCGCTGTTCAAGGCCAGCAAGTTCTTCCTCAACCCGGAAATGAGCCTGGCCGACTGCGCGATGGCGCCGATCATCTGGCGCCTGCAGTCGCTGGACGTACCGCTGCCGAAGGACGGCAAGGCGATCGAAGACTACGGCAACCGCATCTTCCGCCATCCCGGTTTCGTCCGCAGCCTGACCGACCAGGAAAAGAAGCTGCGCGATCTGCCGGTCTGATCCGGGCATGCGTTACCCGTCTGCACGCCGACCGGCGTGCAGGCGATCCGCCCCGGCAGGGCGCCGGGCGCGTACACTTCACGCATGACCGAAGACTTCTTCCACATGACCAGCCACCGCCCGTACCTGCTGCGGGCGCTGGTGGAATGGATCAACGACAACCAGCTGACCCCGCACATCCTGGTCGACGCCGGCGTTCCCGGCGTGCAGGTCCCGCCTTCGGCGGTCAAGGATGGCCGGGTCGTGCTCAACATCGCCGAACGTGCCGTCGTGCGGCTGATGATCGACAACGAGATGGTGAGCTTCTCGGCGCGCTTCTCCGGCACCAGCTACCCGGTGCAGGTACCGATCAGCGCCGTGCTGGCCGTCTACGCCCGCGAGACCGGGCAGGGCATGGCATTGCCGGATGACATTCCGGGCAACGAAACCGCGCCGACCAGCGACGAGCTGCTGCACGAGGAAGGCACGCCGCCGGACGATACGCCGCCGGCCAGTCCGCCGCCGAAGGGGCGCCCGAACCTGCGCGTGGTCAAGTAATGTTTCCGACGCCGCCCCGATGGGCGGCGTTTTCCTTTGCAGGATTTATCGGCGGGTGCCGGAATTGTGTGGGTGCCGACCGTTGGTCGGCACACCTTCAGGTCCTACACATCCTCGGCATCGTCCACATCTGCGCGGATCTGGCTGATCCGCGCCGCGCCCGGGCCAGTGAATGAGATCAGCTGATCGCCGCGCAGCACCATGCGGCCTACATGGCGATCGATGCCATCGTAGGAATACTCGAACTTGAAGGTGCGCTCGAAGCCGAGTCGGCCATCCTCGCCGCGCGACAGGCGCAGGCCGGTGGCGTGCACCGCCTGGTCCAACCATTGCACATCGGCGGCGCGGCAGGCATTGCGCCCCAGTTCGACCGCGCGCTCGGCGGCCGAACGTGCGGCATTCCAGAAGAAATAGATGATTCCGCCGGCAATCAGCAACAGCAGCAGGGTGGGCATGGCTTCAGCCGTCAGAGGTCGATCCCGCAAAGATGGCGGCGAACGCGCGCTGGATCAAGCGCCTGGCATCACCGCGTCGGTTGTGGACCAGCAGAGACTGGTTGAGGCGGTATGACGACCGGCTGCGGTGGCGCGGGCTGCATTGGCGTCGCAGTTGGCGACGGCATCACCAGCGGTGATGTGGCGGTCAACTGCAGCAGCGCTGCCCAGTCCTGGCGGTTGAAGCTGCATTCGTCCTCGCGGCCGGGCGTGCAGCTGGGGTCGATGCCGGTACTGTCGCGTTCGCGTGCCGGAGGCAACTTGATCAGCCCGGTGCGGTCCAGCTGCAGCAACCGCATCGCCACGGTGTTCATGACGTTGCCACCGACCAGGTACAGGGTCTGGTCGCCCCCCAGGTTGGCAGCCACCACCACTTCGCAATGCGATTTCCAGTGGCCCACCGAACCGTTGCCCAGCGCCTGCACCAGCCCGCTGTAGCTGAGCGTGGTGCTGCGGTCGCGCAGGAAGCACAGCAGGTCGCCGGGCGCGGGCTTGGCGGTGGCCGGGTCGACCAGCCGGTAGGGCACGCCCGAAGGCCCACCCTGGTACGCGGCGCGGATGTAGTCGATATGGCGCGGCGAGGTGTTGAAGCCGGGCACGCCGGCACGCACCATCACCCACGAAATGAAGGCGGCTGACCACGGGTTGTCGATCAGGAACGCGCGGCAGTCGCTGTCGGTGTAGCGCGTGCCCAGCGGCGCCAGGCAGCTGCTGGCGCCGGTGATGCTGCCCATTGCGTTGAGCGTGCCGCTGTCGCGCCAGTAACCGGCTACGCGCTGCCAGGCGATCAGGCCGTTGTCGGCCAGGTGATCGCTTTCGGCCTCGGTGACACTGAGGCTGGCGGCGCGGCCATCGCGGTCGATGAAGGGCCGGTACCAGAGCCGGTGCTCGTTGCAGGCAGTGTTGCGGATGGCCACCGCCAGCGGACTCAGGCCGAAGCGCGGTGGCACATCGCAGGCTTCGGCGGCCGCTGCGGACAAGGGGGCTGCCGCGAGCAGCAGACAGGCAGGCAAGAGCATCCGGCGCATGCGCGGCTCCTGTGGGGGGATGCCGGCAGCGTCGCAGAGGCAGGCGTGGCCGAGCCGTGAAGGCGTCCCGGATCGTGTAGAGCCGAGCCCATGCCCGGCTTATCGCGCGAAGCGCGTGCAGGGCGCGCCGCAGATCGAGAAGCAGCCGAGCGTGGGCTCGGCGCTACAAGGTCCCGTAGGCCTCAACCCGGCGGCGGGCCCAGCTTCAACGACAGGTCAATCGCCTGCACGTGCTTGGTCAGGCCACCAATGGAGATGCAGTCCACGCCGTCCTCCGCGATCGAACGCAGGCCACCCAGGCCCACGCTGCCGGACACTTCCAGCGCAATGCGGCCCGCCGTGATGCGCACGGCCTCGCGGCGCAGGTCCGGGCTGAAGTCATCCAGCAGGATGCGTTCGCAACCGGTTTCCAGCGCCTGGCGCAGCTGCGCCAGATCCTCCACCTCGACCACCAGCGGCAGCGCGGGCCATTGCCGGCGCGCGGCAGCCACGGCTGCGGGCAGCGAACCGGCAGCACGGATGTGGTTTTCCTTCAGCATCACTGTGTCGTACAGACCGAAGCGGTGGTTCTCGCCGCCGCCACAGCGCACTGCGTACTTCTGCGCCAGGCGCAGGCCGGGCAGGGTCTTGCGGGTATCGAGAATGCGCGTGCCGGTGCCGGCCACCGCCGCCACGTAACGCGCGGTGGTCGTGGCGGTGCCGGACAGCGTCTGCAGGAAGTTCAGCGAGGTGCGCTCGGCGCTCACCAGGCTGCGGCTGCGCCCATGCAGCAGGGCCAGCACGGTGCCGGCAGTGACCGCGTCACCTTCGGAGACACGCCATTCAATGCGCACATCCGGGTCGAGCGCGCGGTGGGTGGCGTCGAACCAGGGGCGACCGGCGATCACCCCGTCCTGCTTGCACAGCAGGTACGCGCTGTCAGCCTGGTCGGGCAACAGCGCAGCGGTGACGTCGCCGCTGCCCAGGTCCTCGGCCAGCGCACGCGCGACATCGGCGGCGACAACGGCCGCATCCGGCGTCGGCAGCGCGCTCATGCGGCCGGGAAGTCGGCGATCTGGGCGGTGGGGATGGCTTCCTCGGCCAGCAGCACCGGGATGCCGTCGTCAACGCGGAAGACCTGCTTGCGGTCGCGGGTGACCAGCGCTTCGCGCAGCGGCTGCGCCAGCGGGTTGCCATCGGCCTTGTTCACCGCGCCGGCGGAAATGGCCTTGTTGAGGGCTTCCAAGCCCTTGCCATCCAGCAGGGACAGGGGCTGGCGGGTGTCCGGCGACACCAGCAGGTCGAGCAGCTTGCGATCCATGGTTCTTCGTCTTGCGTGGAAGATGGCTAGAATACGTCTTTAAGGCAGGTGACGGCCAATGACCCCCAACCCGATCGCGCCGCTTGTCGGCATCGTCATGGGTTCCCGTTCCGACTGGGAAACCATGCAGCACGCCGCCCAGAAGCTTGAAGCCCTGGGTGTTCCGTTCGAAGTGAAGGTGGTGTCCGCGCATCGGACGCCGGATGTGTTGTTCAGCTACGCCGAGCAGGCGGGCCCGCGTGGCCTGCGCGCGATCATCGCCGGAGCCGGCGGGGCCGCGCACCTGCCGGGCATGATCGCCGCCAAGACCGCCGTGCCGGTGCTGGGCGTGCCGGTGCAGTCCAAGGCCCTCAACGGCATGGATTCGCTGCTGTCGATCGTGCAGATGCCGGCCGGCATTCCGGTCGCCACCTTCGCCATCGGCAATGCCGGCGCCTCCAACGCCGCGCTGTTCGCCGCAGCGATGCTGGCCAGCGACCAGCCGGCGATCGGCCAGGCGCTCGACGCCTTCCGTGCACGCCAGACCGAAGACGTGATGGCCCACGACGATCCGCGCCAATGAGCCTGACCGTCGGCATCCTGGGCGGCGGTCAGCTCGCCCGCATGATGGTCCTGGCCGGTGCGCCGCTGGGATTGCGCTTCGAACTGTACGACCCGGCAGCCGACGCCTGCAGCGGCCCGCTGGCGCCGCTCACCGTCGGTGCCTTCGATGACCGCCAGGCGTTGGCGGATTTCGCCGCCAAGGTGGACGTGGTCACCTTCGATTTCGAGAACGTGCCTGCCGACAGCGCGCAGTTCCTGGCCGACCGCGTGCCGGTCTACCCGCCGCCGGCTGCGCTGGCGGTGGCCCAGGACCGGTTGAGCGAGAAGACCCTGTTCCAGCAGTTGGGCATTCCGCTGCCCGCCTTTGCCGATATCCGCAGCCGTGACGAGTTGGTCGCGAAGGCCGCCGAGTTCGGCCTGCCGTGCATCCTCAAGACCCGCCGCCTCGGTTACGACGGCAAGGGCCAGTTCCGCCTGCGCAGCGAAGCCGACATCGACGCTGCATGGGACGCGCTTGGCGCGCAGGTCGAGCGCACCGGGCTGATCCTGGAAGGCTTCGTTGCCTTCCAGCGCGAGGTCAGTGTGGTCGCTGTGCGTGGCCGCGATGGCGGCTTCGAGGCCTGGCCGGTCACCGGCAACTGGCATGTCGACGGCGTGCTGTCGGCCAGCGTGGCCCCGGCCGTGCTGTCCGATGCCGATCAGCAGGCCGCGATCGGCTATGCCCGCCGCGTCGCCGAGCACCTGCAGTATGTGGGCGTGTTCGCACTGGAGCTGTTCTGTCGTGACGGCGAACTGCTGGCCAACGAGATGGCACCGCGCGTGCACAACTCCGGCCACTGGACCATCGAAGGCAGCGAGACCTCGCAGTTCGAGAACCATCTGCGTGCGGTGCTGGGCCTGCCGCTGGGCAGCACCCGCATGCTCGGCCATGCCTGCATGCTGAACTGGTTGGGCGCGATGCCCGACCCGGCGCCGGTGCTGGCGCAGGCCAGTGGCCATTGGCACGACTACGGCAAGGAGCCGCGCGAAGGCCGCAAGGTCGGCCACGCCACGTTGCGCGACGATGATGCCGCTGCATTGGCCGATGCGCTGGACCAGGTCGGCCTGGAGCTGGATCGCCAGGCCCAGGTGGCACCGGCGGTACACGCGCTGCGCAATCGCTGAGCCCGGTAGTGCCGGCCGCTGGCCGGCAGTGCAACGCTGTGACGCGCCGGTGCAGGCATCGGCGCAACATTCCCGGTGGTAGCGTGGAGCTCCTTTCACAGGAGTCATCCCCATGCTCGACTGGAATGCCTACCGCAAGGAGCTTAAGGGTCGTATCGGCGAGATCGGCAAGCTCTCGCCGGACACGGTCAAGGGCTATGCCACGCTGGCCAACGCCGGTGCCCAGACCAACCACCTCGATGCCAAGACCCGCGAGCTGATCGCGCTGGCGGTGGCCGTGACCACCCGCTGCGACGGCTGCATCACCGTGCACGTGGATGCCGCGCTGAAGCACGGCGCCAGCCGCGAGGAGATCGCCGAGGCGCTCGGTGTGGCGGTGTCGCTGAACGCCGGTGCGGCGCTGGTGTACTCGGCGCGCGTGATGGACGCCGTGGCCGCGCACGAGAGCGCGTGATGCCTGATCTGTAGAGCCGAGCCCATGCTCGGCTGGCCGGACAGCAGCCGGGCATGGGCTCGGCTCTACAGGGGTCAGCGCAGCTGGCTTTCGGCAAATTCCCAGTTGACCATCTGCCAGAACGCGTCCAGATACCGCGCGCGATCGTTCTGGTAGTCGGTGTAGTAAGCGTGCTCCCAGACGTCGCAGCACAGCAGCGGGGTGCTTTCACCGGTCAATGGCGTGCCTGCATTGCGGGTGGCCTGCAGGCCCAGCTGCCCGCCCGGATGCTGCACCAGCCAGACCCAGCCGGAGCCGAACAGGCCCAGCGCGGTGCGGTTGAATTCCTCGCGCAGGCGCTGCACGTCGCCGAACTGGCGCTTGACCAGTTCGCCCAGTCGCCCCTGCGGCTCACCGCCGCCGCGCGGGCGCAGGCACTGCCAGTAGAAGGCATGGTTCCAGGCCTGGGCGGCGGCATCGAACAGCGTGCCCTGGGCGTGGCGGACGATCTCCTCCAGCGACGCTTCCTCCCACTCGGTGCCGAGAATGCCGGCGTTGACGGCATCCACATAGGCGCGATGGTGGCGGCCGTGATGCAGTTCCACGGTCTGTGCGGACAGGTGCGGCTGCAGGGAGCCGGGAAGATAGGGCAGGGCGGGCAATTCGACAGGCATGGACAGGTTCGTGGCCAGGGGGCGGCGGCAGCCGGTTCCATCCGCTTACAATGGCGGCTACCGTGGGCAGTCTAGCCGACCATCACGGTCGGTTTGTCCGGCGAAGCAAGGAGTGTGGTTGTGGCGGTAATGCAGCAAATCCAGGCCGAGGTCGATCGTTACCCGCTCGTGCTGTTCATGAAGGGCACCCCGCAATACCCGATGTGCGGCTTCTCCAGCCGCGCCGTACAGGCGTTGATGGCGGCCGGCGCAGTCACCCTGCGCACCGTCAACGTGCTGGAAGAGCCCGAGATCCGCGCCAACCTGCCGCGTTTTTCCAACCTGCCGACTTTCCCGCAGCTGTTCATCAACGGTGAGTTGATTGGCGGCTGTGACATCGTGCTGGAGCTGTTCGAAGCCGGCGAGCTCAAGCGCATCGTCGAAGAGGCGACCCAGGGATGAGTGCCTGGCCATCGACGTCACCGACCGACGGGGCGCTCGATGGCCGCCCGTTGCAGGATCGCGTGGTGCTGGTCGCCGGTGCCGGTGGCGGATTGGGTAGTGCGGCGGCAGTGGCTGCTGCGGCCGCCGGGGCCACCGTGGTTCTGCTGGGCCGCAAGCCTCGCCGCCTGGACCGTGTCTACGCCCAGGTGCAGGCGGTCGGCCCGGAACCGCTGCTGTATCCGCTGGACCTGGAAGGCGCGGGCCCCGACGACTATGCCGAGCTGGCCCAGGCCCTGCAGCGCGAGCTGGGGCGCCTGGATGGCCTGCTGGTCTGTGCCGCTCACTTCCCGGGCCTGACCCCGTTTGAGCTGGCAGACCCAGCGAGTTTCGCCCGCGCGGTGCACGTCACCCTGACTGCGCCCGCCTGGCTGGCCCAGGCCTGCCTGCCGCTGCTGCGGCAGCGCGAAGATGCGGCGCTGGTGTTTGCGGTCGATGCCCCCGAGCGGGTCGGTCAGGCCTACTGGGGCGGTTACGGTGTGGCCCAGCACGGCCTGCGTGGCCTGATCGCCAGCCTGCACGACGAGCTCGGCCGCAGCCCGGTAAGGGTGAGTGGCCTGTACCCCGGCCCGCTGCGCACGGCCTTGCGGGCCCGGGCCTATTCCGTAGACCAGGACCCGGCCGCGCAAGGCCCGGAGGCTGCCGCCGCCGCGGCCGTGACCCTGTTGTCCGGTGCTGGCGCTACCTGGCGCGGCCAGATTCTCGATGCCAGCGAGGCGCCCCCCGGCGAGTAAATCCCGGGGAAAGGCGGAGTGAAGAACCCGTCACGATTGCGTTGCGATCCGGTGCCGTTTGTCGCACAACCGTCACATTGATGGCGTAGCGTGTTAATCTAGTGTTAACCGTTGTGGCTTCCTTCAGCCAAGCGGTAGGGAACCCCAGATAAATGTCCGACCAGCCACCCGCAGGGCTGTTTGGATGCGCTTTTTTTTCCGCCATCGCCAACTCGCATCGAGGCTACCGAAAAATGACCCACCCACTCCGGATGTCCAAGCTCACCCTTGGTCTCGTGGCTGCGCTCGCCGCCGCTCCCGCCTTCGCCCAGAGCACCTCTGCCGGTGTCGGCGGCCAGGTGATGTCCGCCGCAGGCCAGCCTGTTGCTGGTGCTGAAGTCACCATCACCCACACCGAGTCGGGCACCGTTTCGCGTGCCACCACCGATGCGTCGGGTCGCTACAACGCGCGCGGCCTGCGCGTGGGTGGCCCGTACACCATCACCATCACCAAGTCCGGTGAAGGCACCAAGACCGAAGAAGGTGTCTACCTGAACCTGAACCAGGTCAACACGGTCAATGCCAACCTGGGCGGTGACCTGGCCGCCACCAACCTGGACGCCGTGAACGTTGTCGCCACCGCCGGCGGCCTGGACCTGTTCAGCGCCACCAAGATGGGTACCGGCACCAACGTGACCCGCGAAACGATGGACGCGCTGCCGTCGGCCAACCGCAACATCCAGGACTACATCCGCCTGGACCCGCGCATCTCGCAGGTCAGCAAGGCTGACGGTGCGATCTCGGCCGGTGGCCAGAACACCCGTTACAACGCCATCCGCATCGACGGCATCAGTGCCTCCGACCCGTTCGGCCTGGGCTCCAACAACCTGCCGACCGAGCGTCAGCCGGTGTCGATGGACGCCATCCAGGAAATCAACATCGACCTGGCCAACTACGACACCACCATCGCCGGTGGCACCGGTGCGGTGATCAACGCCGTGACCAAGTCGGGTACCAACGAATTCCACGGCACCGTGTACGGTTCGTACCGCGACAAGGACATGGTCCGCTCGCGCCTGGAAGGTGATCGTACGGACTTCAACGGCTTCAAGGACGAGAAGACCTACGGCATGACCTTCGGCGGCCCGATCGTCAAGGACAAGCTGTTCTTCTTCACCAACTACGAAAAGTATGAGCGCAGCGGCGGCGGCGTCAGCCTGAGCGAAAGCCCGTACAACAAGGATCCGGCGAAGGGTGGCATCAGCGACGCCGACATCTCGGCCGTGCAGAAGCGCATGGCGGAACTGGGTCATCCGGTGGGTAGCGTCAGCGACCTGAACAACAAGACCGAGATCGAAGAGTACGCGGTCAAGCTGGACTGGAACATCAACGAGAACCATCGTGCAGCCCTGCGCTACAACAAGATGAAGCAGGACGTCGTCCGCTTCCCGCAGGTCAGCAGCAGCGCGCTGTCGCTGAGCGACTTCTGGTACACCCAGCCGACCGAGTACGAAACCTGGATGGGTGAACTGTTCAGCGACTGGTCCGAGAACTTCTCGACCGAGTTCAAGGTTTCGCACAAGGACTACTCGTCCAACCGTGTTGCGGCTTCGCACCTGCCGCAGATGCGCGTCCGCTTCGGCAACAACTCGCTGTACCTGGGTACCGAGCAGAACACCCACACCAACCTGGTCGAGTCGAAGGAACTGAGCGCCTTCGGTGCCGGTACCTGGTACGTCGGTGACCACACCATCAAGTTCGGTTTCGATTACACCGACAACGACCTGATGAACTTCTACGGCCGCAACCTGTACGGCGCGTATGACTTCCGTGACCTGGCCTCGTTCCTGAAGGGCACCGCGAACGGCTACCAGCTGCGCGTTCCGCGTCCGGGCGGCAGCCTGGATGACATTCCGGCCAAGTTCCACCTGAAGAACACCGGTCTGTTCATCCAGGACACCTGGGCGATCAACTACAACCTGAGCCTGATGTTCGGCGTCCGCGTGGACATCCCGGACTTCACCAGCCAGACCAAGTACAACGCCGACATCCAGGCGCTGTATGGCTACAACAACACCAAGCTGGTGGACAAGAGCCTGATCCAGCCGCGCGTTGGCTTCAACTACACCTTCGACAGCGATCGCCCGACCCAGCTGCGCGGCGGCGTGGGCCTGTTCGGCGGCGCCGCCCCGAACGTGTGGCTGGCAGGTGCCTACCAGAACACCGGCCTGAACTACGTCGAGTACAACGTTCCGGGTAATCCGGGTGGCTTCAGCGTCGATGCCGATAATCCGTTCATTCCGGACCCGTCGCGTATCGTTGCGCGCCAGAACGTCGACATCATCAACCCGGGCACCCGCCTGCCGTCGGTGTGGAAGGCCAACCTGGCGTTCGATCACGAGCTGCCGTGGTACGGCATCGTGGCGTCGGCCGAACTGCTGTTCACCAAGGTCAAGGATGGCCTGTACTTCGAGCGTCTGGACCTGACCGATGGCAAGGGCAATGGCCCGACCTACGTGTCCGCACAGGACGGTCGTGAGATCTACTGGAACGACAAGGGCCTGAACCAGGCCAACAGCAAGATCGACAGCCGCACCGGTGACAATCTGGGCATGGAGAACGGCACCAATGGCGTGCTGAACCGCAACTACCGCCCGAACAACATCGGCGACGTGCTGCTCCTGCGCAACACCAACAAGGGCCGTGGCAGCCAGGCCACCTTCTCGCTGGCCAAGCCGCTGACCGAGAACTGGGGCTGGTCGCTGGGTTACACCTACACCCAGTCGAAGGAAGTGAGCCCGCTGACCAGCTCGCAGAACACCTCGAACTGGAACAACACCCAGATCCTGAACGCCAACGAGAACATCGCGTACAACTCGCGCTATGCGATCAAGGACCGTATCACCGGTACCCTGGAGTGGAAGCACAACTTCTTCGGTGACAACGCCACCCGCGTCGGCCTGTTCTATGAAGGCCGTTCGGGCCGTCCGTACAGCTACGTGTTCTACAACGATGCCAACGGTGACAGCGCAATCGGCAACGACCTGTTCTACGTGCCGAAGGGCCCGGGTGACGTGCTGTTCGTTGGCGGCGTGGACATGGAGAAGAAGTTCTTCGACTGGCTGGCGCAGAACCCGGAACTCGATGCCTATCGTGGCAGCACGGTGCCGGCCAACCAGCACCGCGCCAAGTGGGTCAACAGCTTCGATGTCCGCATCAGCCAGGAGTTCCCGGGCTTCGCGAAGACCCACAAGGGTGAGATCGCGCTGGACATCATGAATGTCGGCAACCTGCTCAACAAGAAGTGGGGCCTGATCGACGACTACGGCTTCTACGCCACCCGTCGCGTGGGCAACTTCGCGGGTATCGATCCGGCCACCGGCAAGTACGTGTACTCGTTCACCGGTGCGGACGATTCCTCGGTCCAGGAGAACAACAACGACAAGGGCAACACCGCCGTGTCGCGCTGGTCGATGCAGCTGACCGTGAAGTACAAGTTCTGATCCATCAGAGCTTGAAGCAGTAAGTGAAAACGGCCGGGGAAACCCGGCCGTTTTCCGTTCAGGCGAAAGTCCTTGCAGGTCACCTGGCATCGGCGTAGCATCCGGAAATGTGCGCGGTGCCAACACCGCCGATGCGGTCCCGGAAAGGCGAACGCGGGAAGCACACATCCAACGGTCGGGCTTCCCGGCCGTTTTGCTTTTTAAGGGGGCGGCAGTACAGTCGGAAACCTTGAAGGAAGCGAAAAATTGGACATGACCACGAACGAAAAATCAGCCCGTGCACTGCCGGTGCAGGACGCGCGGATCTACCCGCGCGGTGGGCTGGATGTGCTGTCGCGGGCCGAAGTGGCCCGGCTGCGCGATGCGTCTGCCGGCGGCATGCACGAGCTGCTGCGCCGCTGCGCACTGGCCGTGCTGACCAGCGGCAGTGCTTCTGACGATCCGCGCGCGGCGCGCGATCTGTATCCCGATTTCGACATCCAGGTGGCGCAGCAGGATCGCGGCGTGCGCATCGACCTGGTCAATGCACCGGCGATGGCGTTCGTCGACGGCGAGATCATCCGCGGCGTCGCCGAACTGTTGTTCGCGGTGGTGCGTGACCTGGCCTACATGGCCATCGAGATGGGCCCGGCCTACGCGGCCGAGCTGGAGTCGTCCGAGGGCATCACCAATGCGGTGTTCGGCCTGCTGCGCAACGCGCGCATCCTGAACCCGGGTGACCCGAATCTGGTCGTCTGCTGGGGCGGCCACTCGATCTCGCGCGACGAGTACCTGTACACCAAGCAGGTGGGCTATGAGCTGGGCCTGCGCGGCCTGGACATCTGCACCGGCTGCGGTCCGGGCGCGATGAAGGGCCCGATGAAGGGCGCCACCATTGCCCATGCCAAGCAGCGCCGTACCGTGACGCGTTACATCGGCCTGACCGAGCCGGGCATCATCGCGGCCGAGTCGCCGAATCCGATCGTCAACCACCTGGTGATCATGCCGGACATCGAGAAGCGCCTGGAGGCCTTCGTCCGCATCGGCCACGGCATCATCGTGTTCGCCGGTGGTGTCGGCACGGCCGAGGAAATCCTGTACCTGCTCGGCATCCTGCTGCGCGAGGAAAACAAGGACCTGCCGTTCCCGCTGATCCTGACCGGCCCGACGGTGGCGGCGCCGTACTTCGAGCAGATCGACCGCTTCATCCGCCTGACCCTGGGCGATGCGGCCGCCGAGCGCTACGAGATCGTCATCGGCGATCCGGTGGCGGTGGCAAAGAAGATGGCCAACGGCATCAAGCGCGTGCGTGAGCACCGCCTGGCGCAGAAGGACTCGTTCTTCTTCAACTGGTCGATCGAGATTCCGTGGGAGTACCAGCAGCCGTTCGTGCCGACCCACGAGGCGATGGCCGCGCTGGACCTGCACCACGGGCGTGCCCCGCACGCGCTGGCGGCCGATCTGCGCCGGGCGTTCTCGGGCATCGTGGCCGGCAACGTGAAGGAAGACGGCATGCGCCGCATCGAGCAGTTCGGGCCGTTCCAGATCCATGGCGACCCGGACATGATGCAGGCCCTGGACGGGCTGCTGCGTGCCTTCGTTGAACAGCGCCGGATGAAGATCTCCGGCGAATACCAGCCCTGCTACCAGGTGCTGGCCTGAGCCTGTGCCGGCGCGATGGGGATCGCGCCGGCACAGGCAGGGGAGGGCGGGTCGTCAAGGCCTTGACGCCCGTCGCCCCGGAATGACCGTTCATCCTGCCGCCGCTTGCCGGGGGCAGGGCGATGGCCCATCGTGGCCATCAACACGCTGGGGAGCGTCCAATGTCTTTGCGCCGGCAAAACGGCTTCACGCTGGTTGAGTTGATGGTCACGGTTGCCGTCCTGGCGATCGTGGCCGCGATCGCCTTTCCGAGCTTCCAGGGCACTCTCCGCTCCAATCGGGTTGCGTCGGCAAACAATGAAGTCCTGGGCCTGCTCAGCCTGGCGCGGAGCGAGGCAATTCGCAGCAACCGCGGCGGTGGCGTGTGTGGCAGCAGCGACGGCGCGAGCTGTGACGGTAGCTGGTCTGCCGGCATGTTGGCCTTCACTGACACCGATGGTGATGGCACGATGTCCTCCGAGGAAACCGTACTGCGGTTCGTCAGCGGCAGCCCCAAGCTCAAGCTGAGTGGGCCGTCGGAAGAGATCGCCTTCGATGGGCGGGGGCGCCGCAGGGCCGCCAGCGATCAGTCGATCCAGCTGGAGCCGGATGTGTGCAGCAAGGGCGCGCTGGACAAGCGCACTCTTACGGTAAATGCCTCTGGGCAGATCCGCAGTACCAAGGAAACCTGCTCATGAACCCGCGTTCCATCCGCGCACGCCAAGCGGGCGGCTTCACTCTGCTGGAAGTGCTGATTGCAATTATCGTTCTGGCATTCGGCCTGCTGGGATTCGCCCTGCTGCAGACCATGAACGTCCGCTTCGTACAGAGCGCCAACTATCGTACCCAGGCAACCAATCTCGCCTACGACCTGACCGAGCAGATGCGCAGCAACCGCTATCAAGCGGCGTGGTACACCGCCGCGTCGTTTGAGGCAGGCAGCAAAACCGCAGAGAAGACGTGCACGGCCGATACCGGCGACGTCGCTATTGCTGCAAAAATTGAACGTTGGCAATGCCAGGTTGTAAAGGCGCTGGGTGACGATGCCGGTGCCGAGGTGACCTACAAGGGGGGCGTGGTGAACGTCGCGATTACCTGGGGCGACCAGCGCTGGGATCCGGATGATCCGGACAAGGCCACTACCTTCGCGCTGGCGACGGAACTGTGAGCATGACCATGAAACATCGTACCGCCATGGCTGGTCTATCGCTGGTCGAACTGATGGTTGCGCTGGTGATCAGCCTGGTGTTGATGCTGGGCGTGGTCCAGGTGTTCATTGCCTCACAGACGGCTTCGCGCCTGTCTGAGGGGGCATCCCGCGTCCAGGAAAATGCACGATTTGCATTGGACTTCCTGGAGCGGGACATCCGAATGGCCGGGCACATGGGCTGCGTCAACGACCAGGCCCATGTAGTAAAGAACCAGGGAGACCCGGTATCGCATCTCGGTGCGACCTCCGGTGCTGGCAGTCCGTTGGATTTCAGTGTTTCCATCCAGGGCTTCGACGCTCCCGACACGGCTCCCGGCGGCAGTCTGGCGCTAGGCGCGGACTGGTCCGCGCCGCAAGGCCTGCCGGCTGCGATCGCCGGATTGAGCCCGGCACCGGCCGGCGGCAGCGATGTGCTGTTGCTCCGCTTCTTCGCCCCCATGGGGGTGCCGGTCACGGCGATCTCTTCCGATGGCAGCGATGCACTCCTGGACGTGGACAGTGACCACGTCGCGCGCCTGACCAGCGATGGCATCAGCACGCCCACTCTGTTCGGCATCGCTGATTGTGGGCATGCCGATGTGTTCGCAGGCACGTTGAGCGCTGCGCGGGTGACTGCGACCTCTCTGGATCTGTCGCGCTACGTGGCCCAGCCAACCGGGCAGACGATGCTCTATCGCGCCGAGTCGATGGTCTATTACGTGGGTATCAATCCGGAGACGAAACAGCCTGGCCTGCGGCGAGCGCGTGCCGACAGCGATGGGGAGTACACGATCAATGAAGAGCTGGTGGAAGGCATCGAAAGCCTGCAGCTGATGTACGGCCTGGACAACACTGCCAACATCAGTATCAGCACTCCGCCGGCCGGCAACATCACCCAGCTCGCCGCAGCCGGCGGGGTCAGCACGGATGCCAATGCCGAGGGTGCTGCACAGTGGTTGCGCGTGGGGCAGGTGCAGGTCGGATTGCTGGCGCGTAGCCCATCGCCGTCGTCCTCGGCCCAATCGGCCAATGCGCTATCGGCGCTCGGCGTTGAGTTCACCAACAGTGACAAGCCCGACGGTCGCTACCGCTCTAGTTATGAAGTCTCGATTGCCCTGCGCAATCGCTTGTTCGGAAACTGATCATGGCCCATTTCCAGCGTTCGTTCAGGCCGGTCACCGCTCCTCGCCAGCAGCGTGGTGCGGTGCTGTATGTCGCGTTGATCATGCTCATCCTGCTGGCATTGCTGGGTATCGCTGGCATGCAGGTGGCGGGCATGCAGGAGAAGATGGCAGCCAACTACCGAGCCGCCAACCGGGCGTTCCAGAATTCAGAAGGTGTGGTGCGTGCAGCCGAGCGCACGGTGGAACAGATCGCCAATCGCCAGGATGTCGGCGACGAGAGCCTGGTACAGGCCAGCGATGTGTCGCGGGTCTGCGATGACGGATTCGACCCGGCCGATTGGGCCGTGGAGCGCCGCGACGATACTCGCCCTGCCGTCAACGTAAGGCAGATCGACAGTTGCGTCATTGGTGAATCGGCACTGGAGATGGGGCGGCCACTGGAAGACATCACACCGATCTACCAGATCACCGGATTTGCCACTGACGATGTGGATGCCAGCTCGTCCGCAGTGGTCATCGATACCGTATTCAAACTCTGAGGACGCAGGCCATGGCTTCGCGCAAATTCCGCTTCATGGCCGCAGGTGGCGCCGCACTGGCGCTGGGTGGGGGCTACTTCATCTATACCCTGATGGCGGCCCAGGGCCAGGGTATGCTGGCGCAGGCGCCGCTGAACATCCAGGTGCAGACGGCACCGGCCTTCCTGATGGCACTGGATGATTCCGGTTCGATGCTGTGGGAGACGCTGAACAACACCCGTGATGGTGCCTATCGCTGGGATGGCAGCAGCTTCTATACCCAGGGCGTACCCAATGGATATGATGGTAGCGGGCAGCGCTATCTCTACGTGTTTCCCAGCTATGGGAGGGACAGCCAGGTGGCTATCCCGCCGCTCGATAGTTTTGGTTTCGCGCGTTCGCCGGATGTCAATTCATCCTATTACGACCCCCGCGAGACTTATCCTGGCTGGAAGACGGGTCTGTCGGATCCGGCGGCCTCCAACTACATGGCGATCAAGCCGGCCAGTGCGCCTCTCGACCCGCGGCCGACTGACGCGCCGTTCAAAATCGGTGGTGCGCTGGACCTCACCGTGGAATCGCTCTTGACCAGTATCGCTGTCGGAGGTAGGGACTCCGCCAGCTGGCGCTTCCGTTTTCGTTTCGGGATGACGCTGCCGGTAGGCACCCGTATCGAACGTAACCGGTGCAGCTTGAGCGGTGGTGCTACGCAAAGAGATGGATCATTTGACAGGGTCACCCGCGTGACCACCATCAACAGCACGTCTTGCGACGCTGCTGTGGCCTTCTATCCGGCAACGTTCTTCCTGGCAGACCCAGCCACGCTGCCGGCAGAGTATGGCTACACCGCGACTCCTGTCGCGGTGACCAATCCTGCTGGCGGGCGTCCAGGCACCCTGTACAAGTATGAAATCAAGTTGGAGAACTTCGGCAAGGACCAGGCGAAGTACAACGCTGCCATGCAGAGTTTCGCGAACTGGTTCAGTCTGTATCGGACCCGTCGCGAAGCCTTGATCGGTGCGGCCACCAATGCGCTGTACGGCACCACGAACTTGCGCGTGGGCTGGTTTCGTATCAATGATCGGGATGAGGTCAAGATGTACGACATGACCGACGAGACCGAAAAGTCGAAGTTGCTGTACGACATCATGGGCAGAATGCGAGCCAGTGGCTCCACGCCAAACCGTTCTGCCGCGGCATATCTTGGCCAGCAGTTCCAGCGCACGGATGAAGAGGCGCCTGTGCTGCTGGCTTGTCAGAAGAATGCGGGCATGCTGTTCACTGACGGCTATATCAATGAAAGCGAAAACAAGACTTTGATGAAGGACCTGGTGGCGCCCTACTACAAGGGCCCGCTGGTCGAGGACCTTGATAACAGCTCTGTGCCGGTTCCTGCAGAGTGCAGCAGTTCGAGTCCGGACCCGTCATTGGACTGCAACAAGAAGCTGCATATGAATTTCTACGGTGTGACGCTGGGTACGCAGGGCAAAGAGTTTGGCGTCAAGTACCTTCCGGATCCCAAGCGCCCCTGGGTGCTCAGCCCAGATCCGTATGTTGTCAAGCCCAATTTCCCGACCACGACGCAGGATCTCAAGCCGGAAGCGGTCGACGAGCTGTGGAACGCGGTGTATGACACCCGCGGCGAGATGGTCAACGCCACGCGCCCGGGCGAAATCACCGCTGCCATGCGCCGGATCATCAGCAATGTTGCCCAGGGGGCCACGCCGTCCGGCTCGCGTTCGTTGACGGGGGCTCGTATTGGCGTGGGCTCGCTGTCGGTGGAGCCGTTCTACGAGGCGACCAACAACGGCACCGACTGGTACGGCAGGTTGCATGCCTACTCGCTGAAAGTGGACGATTCAACGCGCAGGATTGTCTCGGAGGAGGCATGGGAAGCGTCGGCGAAGATGCCAGCGGCCGCATCGCGCCGCATCCGCTTCTGGCGCAACGGCGAACTGGTTGATTTCACCGGCAGTAATGTCAGCCTGGCCAACCTGTGCGACAAGTCCAGTGTGATGTATCCGGGCATGCTGATCTGCAGTGCCTCGGAACTGGAAGGGCTCGCCACGAATTCGGCGACCGCCGTGGCGTATCTGCGTGGAGACACAGCCAACGAAAAGCGCAGCGGCGGCAAGCTGCGCGACCGTACCACAGTGCTTGGGGACATCATCACCTCTACGCCGGCCCTGAGTTCGCCGCTGGATGACTACGGTTTCCGTCGCCTGCCAGGCGCGATGGGCACCAGTTATGCCGACTATATGGTCACCAAGCGCAATGACCGACGCTACATGGTCTACGCGGCTGCCAACGACGGGATGCTGCACGCCTTTGATGGCGGCATGGGCGCGGATGGCGAGATGGACAGCGATGGTGGCAAGGAGCTGTTTGCCTATATCCCATCCACGTCGTTGGGTCATATGGGCAATCTGTTGCTGCCCAACGATCCCACCAACCAGAACATCCAGCGCTTCCAGCATCGCTACTATGTCGATGGCCCGGTGACGATCAGTGATACCTACAGCGGCGGAAGCTGGACGACCTCGCTGGTCGGCACGGCGGGTGCCGGTGGGCGCAGCGTGTTCGCGCTGGATGTGTCTGATCCGGCCAGCTTCGGCGGCAGCGGTTCGCTGCTGTGGGAGATCAGTGATCTCAATGCCTCGCTGGATGAGGACGTAAGGAGCAACATCGGCTACGTGCTGGGCAAGCCGGTGATCGTGCCGATGAAGAACGCCGATGGCTCGGTGGGCTTCCGGGCGATCTTTGGCAATGGCTATGAAAGCAAGAGCGGAAAAGCCGTGTTGTTCGTGGTCGACATGGCGGCTGGCAATACGCCGACCATTCGCATGATCGAGGCGGTCGAGTCGGGTACGGATCTGCCTGCCGGTAGCAATGGGCTGGGCAACATTGTGGTGGTGGATCGTTGGGGTGGGGCTGGACAGAACGAACGGGTCCGCGATGGTCTTGCTGATACCGTCTATGGTGCTGACAAGCGCGGAGCGGTCTGGAAGTTCGACCTGCGTGCCGACGCGGCACCGACGGTTCCGCTGTTCAGCACCGATACCCATGTCGATCGCAGTGACAAGCGAACCTATCGCCAACCCATCACCGGCGGCTTGACGGTAACCACAGGCCCATCCGGTGGCGTGATGCTGATCTTCGGCACCGGCAGCTTCTCGTACTATGGCGATGAGAACGACGCTGCGGTGCAGGCGCTGTATGGCATCAATGATGTTGAAACCGGGCAGCCCAGTGCTACGCTGACGTCGGCCAATCTGCGCCCGTTCGCGGCGCAATTTGAGAATGGCGTTCGCACCCTGCTTCCGGGCACTGTTCCGGCGCTGAGCCGCGGCTGGACCGTAACGCTGTCCAACAAGGAGCGTGCGGTCGGCAATCCGCGCATCGTTTCCGGAGTGGTGTTCATGCCCACCTATATCCCGTCCGAGGCCAAGGGGTGCTCGGTGGATGGCGCGAACTGGGTGTTTGGCCTGCAGGCCGGCAGTGGCGAAGCGGCAATGTCGCAGGTGCGCTTCGGTGCACCGGACGGCACGTCGCCGGGGGCAGGTACGGCCGGTGTACCCCTGGAAACGGGCGGCAACGCACCGGTCAGGGATGTCACGACCTCTGTTGTCCCTCGCCTTGCGCCGCCGGATCCGGGTGAACCAGGGACTCCTCCACCGACGCCGCCGGGCGAGGCCTGCCTGATGCAGATTTCGGTGGCAGGTGCAAAACCGATGTACTTGCCTTACCCGTGTGGTCGCCAGTCGTGGAGGCAGATCCAGTGAGTAGTGTCCGTGCTTCGTCGATCAATGGAGTTGCTGCAATGCACACGACGTTCGCCCCTGGCCGCCTGGTCCGCGGATTCACTCTCATTGAACTGATGATCGTGGTGGCAGTCGTGGCGATCCTCGCTGCGATCGCATACCCGAACTACAGTGAACATGTGCGAAAGTCGCGGCGTGCGCAGGCCAAGGCCGATCTGGTGGAGTATGCGCAGCTGGCCGAGCGCTACCACACCATCAACAACACCTATGTGGGCTTCACCTTCCCGGGCGGAGCTGATTCCATCAACTCGCCACGCGAGGGCGGCACTGCGGCCTACACCTTGTCCATGGAAACCGCGCAATCGACGTTTACGTTTACGGCGACGGCTGCCAATGCTCAGGCCGAAGACAAGTGTGGTGACCTGTCCCTCAACCAGGCCAATGTGAAGACGTCCAAGGGCACGCTGTCCGAATGCTGGTGACGTAGGAAAAGTGCGCCGGCGGGCGTCGTGGGCAGGAGTGTTGCACTCTCTGATCGAGGTGATTACAATGCGCCTCCCCGCCCGAATAGCTCAGCCGGTTAGAGCACTTGACTGTTAATCAGGGGGTCGTTGGTTCGAGTCCAACTTCGGGCGCCAAGTTATACGCATCAAAGGCTTGCGGTCATCCGCAGGCCTTTTTTGTTGTCAGCAGGGTCGATCGGTCCTGGTCCGTGTTGATCGGACGCGCCCGCTGTTGCTGACGATTATCCGGGAGTGCTCACGGCCGTCCGCGCAGATGCGCAGCGTCAGATTGGCTCCAGGGCTGCGGCCATCCGGTTGGAAGTAAAGCTGCGGCCGGCCACTGCTGGTGGTTCCCCGGATCTTGATGTTCGGAAAGCCTGCCTGGTGCATCAGAATAGCGTCGGCAGAAGAGGGTGGTTCGCGCCGGCCGCTTGTCCTGTAGATGACCCACCCCTGGCTCCAGTCGTCGCCGCAGTGGTGGCCATCGGTACTTGCGCAGATGCCGATCAAGTTTCGGCGCATGATCGCCTGGTAGCGCGCAGCAGCGAGTCCGGACTGCAGGTTGATACGGGTGGCGTCCGCACGGTGCCGCAACAACATCGAATGCAGGGTGGGCCATCCGGCGGCCAGCAGCACGGCCAACACCGCCACGACGGCCATCAGTTCGACCAGGTGCATGCCTCGCGGCGCCGTAGGGCTGGGGATTGGGCAGTGGCGCATGAGTCCAGCCTCCCTCGTCCAGCGTCGCCGGCGCCATCAGGCACTGCCGCGCCCGCCTGCCCGGAAACCCCTCAGCCGGCCGTCACCGCTTGCCCCGTATACTCACCCTTCCCGGGAACTGGCAACACCATGAGCGACCGTTTTGAACTCGTCTCGCCGTATTCGCCGGCGGGCGACCAGCCTGATGCCATCGCAAAGCTGACCAGCAACTTCGAAGCGGGCATCGCCAAGCAGACCCTGCTGGGCGTTACCGGCTCGGGCAAGACCTACACCATCGCCAACGTCATCCAGAATGTGCAGAAGCCGACGCTGATCATGGCGCCGAACAAGACGCTGGCGGCGCAGCTGTATGGCGAGTTCAAGGCATTCTTCCCGCACAACGCGGTCGAGTATTTCGTCAGCTATTACGACTACTACCAGCCGGAAGCCTACGTGCCGTCGTCGGACACCTTCATCGAGAAGGACAGTTCGATCAACGAGCACATCGAGCAGATGCGACTGGCGGCGACCAAGACCCTGCTGTCGCGCCCGGACGCGATCGTGGTGGCGACGGTATCGGCGATCTACGGCCTGGGCGCGCCGGAAGACTACCTGTCGTTGCGCCTGATCCTGTCCAAGGGCGAGCGCATCGACCAGCGCGACCTGATCAACCACCTCACCCAGCTGCAGTACACGCGCAACGAGTACGAGCTGCAGCGCGGTACGTTCCGCGTGCGTGGTGAAGTGATCGACGTGTTCCCAGCCGAGTCGGACAGCGAAGCGCTGCGTCTGGAACTGTTCGATGGCGAGGTCGAGAAGATCACCCTGTTCGACCCGCTCACCGGCGAGACGCTGCGCAACATGCAGCGCTTCACGGTCTACCCGAAGACCCACTACGCCACCACGCGCGAGCGTGTGCTGGCAGCGATCGAGACGATCAAGGTCGAGTTGAAGGAGCGGCTGGAGCAGCTGTACGCGCAGAACAAGCTGGTCGAAGCACAGCGCCTGGCGCAGCGCACCCAGTTCGACCTGGAAATGATGGCCGAGGTCGGCTTCTGTAACGGCATCGAGAACTACTCCCGGCACCTGACCGGCAAGAATGCCGGCGAACCGCCGCCGACCCTGTTCGACTACCTGCCGGCCGATGCGCTGCTGGTGATCGACGAATCCCACGTGACCATTCCGCAGATCGGTGCCATGTTCAAGGGCGACCGTTCGCGCAAGGAGACGCTGGTCGAATTCGGGTTCCGGCTGCCCTCGGCGCTGGACAACCGGCCGCTGCGCTTCGAGGAGTGGGAAGAGCGCTGCCCGCGCAGCATCTATGTGTCGGCCACGCCGGGCCCCTACGAGTACCGCGAGGCCGGTGACGAGATCACCGAGCTGGTGGTACGTCCCACCGGCCTGATCGACCCGGTGGTGGAGATCCGCCCGGTGGGGACCCAGGTCGACGACCTGATGAGCGAAGCCAACGCGCGCATCAAGGCCGGTGACCGGGTGCTGGTCACGACGCTGACCAAGCGCATGGCCGAGAACCTCACCGAGTACCTGACCGAGCACGGGATACGCGTGCGCTACCTGCACTCGGACGTGGACACGGTCGAGCGCGTGGAGATCATCCGCGACCTGCGCCTGGGCAAGTTCGACGTGCTGGTGGGCATCAATCTGCTGCGCGAAGGCCTGGACATGCCCGAGGTGTCCCTGGTGGCAATCCTGGATGCCGACAAGGAGGGCTTCCTGCGCTCGACCGGTTCGCTGATCCAGACCATCGGTCGTGCGGCGCGCAACGTGCGTGGCAAGGCGATCCTGTATGCGGACAAGATCACCCGTTCGATGCAGGCCGCGATCGATGAGACCGACCGTCGTCGCGCCAAACAGGTCGAGTACAACGAGGAGCACGGCATCGTGCCGCGCTCGGTGGCGCGCCCGATCGTCGACGTGCTGGAAGGGGCGCGTTCGGACGCCGCCGAGAAGGAAGCAAAGAAGGGCAAGGGCAAAGGCAGGCCCGGCGTTGCCGAGGAGGGGAGTGACTATCGATCGCTCAGCCCGGCCCAGCTGGCGTCCCGTCTCAAGGCACTGGAACAGCAGATGTACCAGCACGCCAAGAACCTGGAGTTCGAGGATGCCGCCCGCGTGCGTGACCAGATCCGGCAGCTGAAGGAAGCGAGTCTGGGCTGAACGCGGCAGTGCAGCATCTTCTTCACAAAAGTGTTGCGCTTCACGGCCGGCATCCGTAATATACGCGGCCTGCACCGACGCAATCGCGGACGTTCAGAAGCAAAAACGGGCGGTTAGCTCAGCGGTAGAGCACTACCTTGACATGGTAGGGGTCACAGGTTCGAACCCTGTACCGCCCACCACGAAGTCTCCGGAAGGGGGCTGTCGTGAACAGCAAAGCCCGGCCCTGGCGCCGGGTTTTTACGTAGCAAGGCCAGCTTTCGGGCGGCAAGAACAAGATGGGCGGTTAGCTCAGCGGTAGAGCACTACCTTGACAT
>NZ_VMBJ01000013.1:44988-89679 GCF_010608305.1 Stenotrophomonas sp. AS012628
GGGGTCACAGGTTCGAACCCTGTACCGCCCACCACCTGGCTCCCGGCATTGCCGGTGCAGCGGTGGATCACGATGGAAGCCGGCCCTGGGCCGGCTTTTTTCGTTTTAGGCATCGACCACGGTTCCACATGGTCAGCGTTGCACGGCCAGGTCTTCGACGCTGATCATCCGCTGCAACTTCCAGTGGCCGTCCACGCGCTCCCAGAGCTGGGCAACGCGAACCGTCGCACCACGCGTGGGCTGGGCATCGGCGGGTTCGCGTTGCACGGGCTGGTTGGCCAGCCTCAGGACCCGGTCCTGGCGCAGCCGGTAAAGCAGCAGGGAGGGCGAACCGCAATCCTGTCGTACGGCTTCCGGCGGCTGGGTTTCGGCAATCAGGATCTGGCTGCGAAGGGCCTCTTCAGTGGGCTCGTTGCCAGCGCAGAACAGGCTGGAGAGCAGCAGCATCAGGGCAAGCATCGGCATGGCACGGTGCTCCAGCGGGAAAGTGCACGCAGGCTGGCATGACATGTGGGGTGCTGCAGCCGGTCTGCGACGAAGGCCGGAATTGAGCCGCCAAAGACGGCCGGGGGGCGATGAATCCGGGCCGTGCAGGCGTAGACTTCGGTTTACCGCGCAATCGCACCGTCACTGCAAGGAGCTGCCGCATGAGCGATCACGTTCCGGTTTCCCGGCCCAATCCCATCCTCGAGCTGCTGTTCGGCGGCAACATGCTGGAGGGTACCTTCAAGGCGGTGATCTGGGTGGCCCTGCTGGCGGCAGTGCTGGCGTGGACCACGTTCCGCTGAGTCTTCCCGCTGCTCTGCAGCACCGGCAGCGTTGCTGGCCTGCGCTCAGGCGCTGAAGGCCTGGCGCAGGCTGCGCAGGGTGGCCTGGCGATGTTCCTTTGCGGTTGCTTCGCCCATCTCAAGTTCCTGCAGGCGCAATCCCACCAGCGTCATCGACAACGCATAGCCGCGTGCCGCATCGGCGACACGCGAAAGGCCGAGTGCGCGGCGCGTCAGTGCGTTCACGTGTTCCAGGTCGGGCAGCAGCCCCAGGTAGGCGCGCTCGGCGCTGTCCAGGTCCGGGGCACGCAGGATCGCGTGCGCTTCAGCAGCAGGGGAGACGGAGGCCATGGGGGGTCCTTGTCCGTTGCGGGCGCTCGATCAGAACGAGCGCATCAGGGAAATGAAGGCCGACGTCTGCGTGCCGCGACGGGCCATCGGGCTGTCCTTTACGGCATCGCCGAACCACTGGTTGGCGACGACGCCGGTCGCGCGCCACTTCGTGCCCAGAGGCGTACTGACCGCGATCTGCAGGCTCGGCGATGTCGCGCTGCCCGGGTTGTAGGCGGCAAGTCCCGAGCGCAGCGCTTCTTCGTCGGTGATGCCGTAGTAGTAGTCGAGCAGGCGCGCACTGGAGTGCACCACGCCGACCTTGGGCACCCAGGTGAAGCGACCGGCCTGGATCGGATAGCTGTAGTGCAGGCGCGATTCCATGCCACCTCCGTGGTCGGTGACCTCGCGCATCACGCTGGCCTCGACGATGCCCCAGTCGGCGCTGTATTCACCATTGATGCCGGCCATGGCGGACATCTGCCGGCTGTGCAGGCGACGCAGCTGAGGATCGTTCACGTCGTCGGTCTTGAAGCGCAGCGTGTAGGGCGTGACCGCCGCCGACAGGCGCAGGCCTTCGCGCTTGTACAGGTACATGCCCAGCGAGCCCGGGCTGGCGAAGAAGCGCTCGCCCTGCCAGGCAATGGACGGTACGACCAGCGGCTTGACGTCGTAGTGGGCGTAGGCCCCTGAGGTCGCGCCGGCACTGATACCGGCCTGCACCCCCGGGTTCCGGTCGGCGGCGTGGGTGATCAACGGGAGGCCGATGGCAGCGGAGAACAGCAACGGGCGCAGCAGGGTCGGGGACAGCGACGGCATCGATCAGCCACTTTGCGGGGGATGGCTGTGCATGGTGCGGCCACAACATTGTCAGAACATTGCGCCTTGGCATTCGGCACGCGAAGGCGCCCAAAGCCGGCGCCAGGCACTATGATCGGCACCGTTTCCGGTAGCCGAGCCCCTGATGCGCATCCTCCTGGTCGAAGACGATCCCGATCTGTCCCGTGCCCTGCAATCGGGCCTGGAGCGGCAGGGCGTGGTCGCCGACGTGGTCGGCAGCCTGGCCGAAGCCGCGGTCGCGCTGCGCGAGCCGGTGCACCAGCTGATGCTGCTCGACCGCCAGCTGCCCGATGGCGATGGCGTGGCGTTCGTCGCCACCGCGCGCGCGCTGCGCCCGAACCTGGCGGTGATCATGCTGACCGCCAAGGGCACGCTGTCGGACAAGGTCGAGGGGCTGGATGTCGGTGCCGATGACTACCTGGTGAAGCCGGTGGCGATCGAAGAGCTGATGGCGCGGATCCGCGCGGTCTCGCGCCGGCCCTCGGCGATGGTGACGCCAAGCCTGCATCTGGGCCGGCTGGAATTCGACTTCGAATCGCTGCAGGCGCAGGTGGAGGGCCAGCTGCTGGCGCTGCCCCGGCGCCAGGTACTGGTGCTGCAGGCGCTGGCGATGCGCCAGGGGCGCACGGTCACCCGCAGTGCGCTGGAGGCGGCGGTGTACGGTTTTGATGATGAGATCCAGTCCAATGCGCTCGATGCGCACATTTCCAAGCTGCGCAAGGCGCTGCAGCAGGCCGGGGCCGGTGTGGAGATCCACGTGATCCGCGGCGTCGGCTACCTGCTGGCGGAGGCCTGAGATGGCACGTCCGATCCGCTCCATCACCCTGGGCCTGGCCTGGCGGTTGTTCCTGGCGCAGGCCTTCACCGTGCTGTTCGCTGTGGTTGCGTTGATCCTGACCTGGGGTGACAAGGACACCTGGGGCATGGACATGTTCATGGCCGAGGCGGTGGCCAAGGCGGTGCACAGCGATGGTGGCCGGCTGGTGCTGGACCAGGCGCGCTGGGAAAAGCTCGATGCCAGTGCCGGCAGCAACCTCTGGTTCGCGGCAGTCGACGACAAGGGGGTCTGGTTGGAGCGCGGCACGATTCCGGCGATCCACGCGCCGCTGCTGGCGCGGTTGCCGACGCTGGGCGCGACCGAACTTGGTTCGCTGGTTCCGCCCTACCTGGATGTGGCGCGGGTGATGATCCGCAACGAGGATGGACGGCGCATCACGGTGATGGTGGGCGGGGCACCGAAGGGCGGGCTGCTGGATGGCGCGCTGATGGTGCTGCGTCTGATCGGCCTGTGGTTCTTCCTGCCGCTGATCGTGGTCACGCTGCTGGTGATGCCGACCGTGATCCACCGCGCGATGCGTGGCGTGCGCCGCTCCGCGCAACAGGCCAAGGAGCTGGATATCGGCCAGCCGGGTGCGCGGCTGGATGCGCAGCTGGTGTCGACCGAGGTCGCGCCGTTGGTCGAAGCCTTCAACGACGCGATCGACAAGGTGCAGCAGGGCTATGCAGCGCGTGACAAGTTCCTTGCCGATGCCGCGCACGAGCTGCGTGTGCCGATCGCGGTGGTGCAGGCGCGCCTGTCGCAGCTGCCGCAGGGCGAGCTGAAGTCGCAGCTGCTGACCGACGTGGCGCGGCTCGGCAACGTCGCCGAGCACCTGCTTGACCTGCAGCGACTTGATCGCAATGTCGGCGCACTGCAGCGGCTGGATCTGGCGCTGCTGGTGCGTGAAGCGGCCGCCGATCTGGCGCCGCTGGTGGTCGGTGCCGGCTACGGCTTCGAAGTGGATGCACCTGAGATGCCGGTGTGGATCCACGGCGACAGCCTGGCGCTGGGCCGGGTGATCGCCAACCTGGTGCACAACGCCATCGTCCACGGCGGTGGACGCGGCACCATCTGCGTGCGCCTGGATGCACGTGGCCTGCTGGAAGTCAGCGATCAGGGCGCCGGTATTCCGGTGAGCGATCGTGAAGCGATCTTCGAGCCGTTCCATCGTCTGCGGGCGGCGGGCAGTGGCAGTGGCTTGGGCCTGCATCTGGTGAAGGAAATCGTGCAGCACCACGGCGGCTCGGTCAGTGTCGGTGAGGCCGCCGGCGGTGGTGCCAGCTTCCGGGTCAACTTCCACCGCGGCACCGTCCGGCGCTGACAGCCGCGCGGGGAAAACCCCGATAGGCAACCTGTCGCGCCCGGCGGCAGGCTGCTGGAATGGTTTCCGAACGTTCCGCGCCGGCCCTGTTCGGCCCCGGCTGTGCCGCCGGCCTGGTGCTGGGCGCGCTGGCCTGCGTGCAGATGCCGGCGCTGCTGCCGCTGTGGCTGAGCGTGCCGATGGCGGTTGCCGGTGGCGCGGGCTGGCTGCTGCGCTGGCGAGGCCGCACCTGGGCTGCAGTCATGCTCGGCCTGGCATGGGCAACAGTGCACGGGCAATGGGCCTTGCACGACCAGCTTCCACCCGACGCGCCGCCGCAGGATGTGCAGGTGCGCGGGCGGGTGGCCGATCTTCCGCAGAGAGGCCCCGGTTACACGCGTTTCGTGCTGCACGTGGAGGAGGCCGATACGCTGCCAGCGCTGCGCGGCAAGCGCCTGCAGGTCACCTGGAACGACCCGTGGCGCGGATCGTCAGCGCACGGGGCCGGCGGGCGCCATGCGGTTCGTGCCGGGGCGCATTGGCAGATGTCGTTGCGCGTGCGTGCGCCACGCTCGCGGATCAATCCCGGCGGCTTCGATGGCGAACGCCATGCATTGCTGCGTGGTATCTCCGGCAATGGCACGGTGCGCGACCCGGGCGCTGCCCGTGAGCACGCGCCTGCGCAGGGCCTGCCGGCCTGGCGCGAGCGCAGCAGTGATGCCATCGCCACGCAGGTGGCACATCCTGCCGCGCGGTTCGTGCAGGCCTTGGCCCTGGGCGACACCCGCGGCCTGTCCGATGCCGACTGGGAACACCTGCGCGCGCTGGGCCTGACCCATCTGGTCGCCATCTCCGGGTTCCACGTGGGCGTGGTGGCGGGCTTCGGCGTACTGTTATGCCGCGTGTCGTGGTGGCTGTGCCCAGTGCTGGGACGGTACTGGCCACGGCCGCAGGCGGCGGCATGGGGCGCGGCGCTGGCCGCAGCCGCCTATGCCGTGGCAGCCGGCGGCGCGCTGCCAACGGTGCGTGCGGCGCTGATGATCGGGTTGGTGGCACTGGCCCGTGCCGGACGTCGCCCGGTGGGTGCGGGGCAGGGGCTGGCCCTGGCCGCGATGGTGATGCTGCTGCCGGCGCCGCTGTCGGTGCTGTCGGCCGGCTTCTGGCTCAGCTTTGGCGGCGTGCTGTGGCTGCTGTGGTGCCTGCCGCGAACCGGGCCGGAGGGCGCCGGTGGGGGCCTGCGTGGCTTCCTGGCCGCGCAGGGCGTGGCCAGCCTCGGCCTGTTGCCGCTGTGCGTGGCCCTGTTCGGCGGCACCGCGCGCTTGGGGCCGCTGGTCAACCTGCCGATCATTCCGTGGTGGACCCTGCTGGTGGTGCCGTTGTCGTTGCTGGGTACTGCGCTGCAGGTGCTGCACGACGGTGCCGGGCGCTGGGCCTGGCGTGCCGCTGCCTGGCTGTTCGAGCTGAGTTGGCAGGCGCTGCAGCCACTGGCGCTGCACCCGCAGGCCATGTGGTGGTTGGCCGAGGCGCCGCGCTGGGCCGTCCCGGCGGCATTGGCGGGGGTGTTCTGGTGGCTGCTGCCACGCGGCGCCGGCGGTGGCCTGGCGGGCCTGCTGCTGTGCCTGCCGCTGCTGTGGCCCGCCCGGCATGCACCGGCCGAAGGGGAGCTGGAGCTGCTGGTGCATGACGTAGGGCAGGGCACTGCGGTGCTGGTGCGTACGGCGCGGCACGCGCTCTGGTACGACGTGGGGCCGCCCACTGGCGGCGAGGGCAACGAACGGATTCTGGTCCCGGCCCTGCGCGCGCTCGGCCAGGGGCCGCCCCGGCAGGCGATGCTCAGCCATGACCATCTTGATCACACCGGCAGCCTGTCCAGCCTGCGACGGCAGCTGCCCGGACTGCAGCTGCTGGCACCACCGGGCAGCACCATCGCTGGCGCCACGCCCTGCCAGCAGGGGCTGCGCTGGCAGTGGGACGGGGTTGATTTCCAGGTCCTGCACCCGGCGCCGGGCAGCCGTCAGGCCGAAAACGAGGACAGCTGCGTGCTGCGCATCGCCAGCCGCCACGGCGCGGTCCTGCTGCCGGGTGACATCGGCCGGCCGGCCGAGCGGACGCTGCTGCAGGCGTCTCCGGCAGCGCTGAAGGCGGATGTGGTGCTGGTGCCCCACCATGGCAGCGGCGGCAGCTCCAGCGCGCCGTGGGTTGAGGCCGTGGCGCCACGGCTGGCGGTGGTCTCGGCCGGGCACCGCAACCGCTTCGGGCACCCTCGCCAGGACGTGGTCCAGCGCTGGCAGGCGCAAGGGGCCGAGGTACTGGCCACGGCCGATTCCGGGGCGATCCGCATATGGCTTGGCGCACAAGGGCTGCAGCTGCGTGAACAGCGCATCCACGCATTCCGCTGGTGGGATGCCGCTGGGCGGGCGCGGTCGGCTGCTATCCTATCGCCGATCGAACAAGCGGCCGTTGGGCCGGAGGGTTGAAACGTGTGGGAACTGGTCAAGGCCGGTGGCTGGCCGATGGTGCCGCTGCTGCTGTTGGGCGTACTGGCTTTGGCGATCATCCTGGAGCGTTTCTGGTCCCTGCGGCGTACTGAAGTGCTGCCGCCCGGCCTCGGCCAGGAAGTGCGCAACTGGGCGGCACGCGGCAAGCTCGACCCGGCCCACCTGCAGACCCTGCGCGCGAACTCGCCGCTGGGCGCGCTGCTGGCCGCGGCGCTGGAAGCGCGCAACCGTCCGCGTGACCAGATCCGCGAGCGCATCGAAGACACCGGCCGCCACCTGGTGCACCGCATGGAGCGTTTCCTCAACGCGCTGGGCACCATCGCTTCGGCCGGGCCGCTGCTGGGCCTGCTGGGCACGGTGATCGGCATGATCCAGATGTTCCTGGGCATCCTCGACCACGGCGTGGGTGATGTGAACCAGCTGGCCGGTGGTATCGGCAAGGCGCTGGTGTGCACCGCCACCGGCATGATCGTCGCCATTCCGGCGCTGATGTTCCACCGCTACTTCAAGGGCCGCATCCACGGTTACGTGGTGGAGATGGAGCAGGAAGCCAGCGCGCTGCTGGATACGCTGGATGGCCGACCCGGGGTGATGAACCCTGCCGCTGCCACGCGCCCGGCCGGCGCGGCGATGGCGAAGGCCTGATCGATGCGTATCGGCAACGACCGATCCCAGGATGAGCCGCATATCGACCTGGTGCCACTGATCGACGTCATCCTGGTGTTGATCATCTTCTTCGTGGTCACCACTACCTTCGACGCGCGCTCGACACTCCAGGTGGAGCTGCCCACGGCCAGCCAGCAGCCCAGCAATGAGCCACCGCGCTCGTTGAGCGTGCTGATCAACGCCGAAGGCCGCTACTTCATCAATGACCAGGAAGTGCTGCGCAACGACGTCGAGTCGGTCAAGCAGACCATCGCGGCCGTTGCCGGCAGCGACCGCACCCAGCCGGTGCTGTTGCGTGCCGATGCCCGCACGCCCTATCAGGCCGTGGTGACCGCGCAGGATGCGCTCGGTCAGCTCGGCTTCCGCCGTATTGCCATTGCAACAGCACCCGAGGTGCGTCCATGAGTTCCAAACACGCGCCGGTGTGGCCGATCTACAAACGTCTGCTGGGATACACCCGTGCCTACTGGGGCATGATGGTCGCCGCTGTCATCGCCATGGCGGTGGAGTCGGTGGCCGGCTACCACTTCACCAAGCTGATGGAGCCGCTGGTCAACCGCGGCTTCGTCAACCCCGAACCGAAAATGGCGGTGATCCTGCCGCTGACCATCCTTGGTCTGTTCCTGATGCGCAGCGCCGCCACCTGGGTGAGCGACTACGCGCTGGCCAAGACCGGTCGCAGCGTGGTGCGTGACCTGCGTGAACAGGTGCTGGCCAAGTACCTGCACCTGCCGTCCTCGCATTTCGATACCGAATCGACGCCAGTGATGGTCAGCCGCCTGAACTTCGATACCGAGCAGGTCACCCAGGCCAGTGCCGATGCGCTCAAGACCGTGGTTGCCGACACCCTGACCATCATCGCCATGCTGGCGGTGATGCTGCAGATGAGTGTCAAGGTGACCGTGGCCATGCTGGTGGTGGTGCCGATGATCGGCGTGATCGTGTCCTACGTCGGGAAGCGCTACCGGCGCATCAGCCGTGGCATCCAGGACGGCATGGGCACGATGGCGCAGACCGCCGAGCAGTCGCTGGCGGCCCAGCAGGAAGTGAAGGTGCACGGCACCCAGCAGCACGAAATGTCGCGCTACTCGCGCCTGGCCAACCGCATGCTGGCGCTGAACATGAAGGTGGAAATCACCCGTGCCGGTGCCTCCAGCGTGGTCCAGTTCCTGGCCGCGCTGGCGCTGGCGGTGATCGTCTGGGTGTCGACCCGCGAAGCACTGGCAGGCCGCCTCAATGCCGGCCAGTTCATGGGCCTGATGATCTCGATGACGGCGATCATCCCGTCGCTGCGCCGCCTGACCAGCGTGCAGTCCTCGATCTCCCGCGGTGTGTCCGCCGCCGAGCGCCTGTTCGACATCCTCGACATGCCGGTCGAGCGCGACGATGGCCGCAACACGGTGCAGCGCGTGCGCGGCGAACTGGCCTTCGAGCACGTCATGCTGCGTTACCGCGAAGACAGTGGCATCGCCCTGGACGACATCAGCTTCGTGGCCAAGCCGGGTACGGTCACTGCCATCGTCGGTCGGTCCGGCAGTGGCAAGACCAGCCTGATCCGGCTGGTGCCGCGCTTCTATGAACCCAGCGGCGGGCGCATCACTCTCGATGGCGTGGCACTGGATGACTATCCGCTGGCCGACCTGCGTCGCCAGGTGGCGATGGTCGGGCAGAAGGTCATGCTGTTCGATGACACCATTGGCGCGAACATCGCCTATGGCATGGACGCGACCGATGAACAGATCCGAGCGGCGGCCGAAGCCGCAAACGCCTGGGAGTTCATCGCGCGCATGCCGCAGCAGCTGCAGACCCCGGTGGGCGAGAACGGCGCGCTGCTGTCCGGCGGCCAGCGCCAGCGCCTGGCGATCGCCCGTGCGATCCTGCGCGACGCGCCGATCCTGATCCTCGATGAAGCCACCGCAGCGCTCGACAACGAATCGGAGCGCCTGGTGCAGGACGCGCTGCAGCGATTGATGCCCGAGCGCACCACGCTGGTCATCGCGCACCGCTTGTCGACCATCGAGCATGCAGACCAGGTGCTGGTGATGGACCACGGTCGCATCGTCGAGCGCGGTACCCACAAGGAGCTGCTCACCATGGGTGGCCTCTACCAGCATCTGCACAGCATGCAGTTCCGCGAAAGGCAGGACTGATGGCCGGCAAGGGTACCCAGACCCCGCCGTACTGGTACGACGGCAGCCCGGTTCCGTGGGCGATGCGCCTGCTGGCGCCGCTGTATGCCGGCGTCACCGCGCTGCGCCGGCGCGCCTATCGGCGTGGCTGGCGCAAGCGCTACACGCTGCCGGTGCCGGTCATCGTGGTTGGCAACATCACCGCCGGTGGGACTGGCAAGACGCCACTGACCATCGCGCTGGTGGAGCGCCTGCGTGCCGCCGGCTGGAAGCCGGGCGTGGCCAGTCGTGGCTACGGCCGCGAAGATGCCGACAAACCGCTGTGGGTGAAGGCCAATACGCCGACTGCCAAGGGCGGTGACGAACCGGTGCTGATTGCCTGGAAGACAGGCGTACCGGTGCGCGTGGACCGTGATCGCGTTGCTGCCGGCAAGGCGCTGATCGAGGCCGGCTGCGATGTGATCGTCTGCGACGACGGCCTGCAGCACTACCGGCTGGCGCGCGACATCGAGATCGAAGTGGTCGATGCGCAGCGCCGCTACGGCAATGGCCGGATGATTCCGGCCGGACCGCTGCGCGAGCCGGTCAGCCGCGCCAGCGAGTGCGATTTCCGTGTGGTGAATCTTGGCCAGGCCAATGAGGAATCTGCGGCCCAGGCCTGTGGTTTCGGCCAGTGGCCGATGGCCCTGCACATCGACAGCGCGCAGCCGCTGGCCGGCGGCCGTGCCCGTCCACTGTCGTACTTCAAGGGCCAGCGCGTGCACGCCGTGGCCGGCATCGCCCACCCGCAGCGCTTTTTCGACATGCTGCGCGCGCGAGGCATCGGCGTGGTGCCGCACGCATTCGCCGACCATCAGGCCTATCAGCCGCAGGACCTGTCCTTTGGCAGCCAGCTGCCAGTGCTGATGACCGAAAAGGACGCGGTGAAATGTCGGGCGTTCGGCAATGACTGGCACTACGCGGTCCCGCTGCGCGCCGAGCTGCCTGCCGCGTTCTGGGTGGCGCTGACCGACCGCCTGGACAAGCTGCGACCGAACTGAGTGGCACGGCGGCGCTTGCATTCATGCGCCGCCGGCCGCATTCCCGTTGTAACGAGCCTGCCGAGTACCGCCCCATGACCGAATTCGTCGTCGCCATCCCGGCCCGCTATGCCGCCTCGCGGCTGCCGGGCAAGCCGCTGCGCCTGCTGGACGGTGAGCCGCTGGTGCTGCATGTGGCGCGCCGCGCGCTGCAGGCCGGTGCCGGCGAGGTCTGGGTCGCTACCGACGATCAACGCATTGCCGACGCACTGTCCGGCCTGGCCGAAGTGAAGGTGGCAATGACCGCCACCTCGCATGCCTCCGGCACCGATCGCCTGGCCGAGTGCGCGCGCATCGCCGGCTGGGCCGATGACACCGTGGTGGTCAACCTGCAGGGCGACGAGCCGTTTGCACCCGCAGCGGGTATCCGTGCGGTGGCCCAGGCGCTGGTTGACGGCAATGCGCCGATGTCGACCCTGGCGACCGCCGTGGAGGATGCAGAAACCCTGTTCGATCCGAACGTGGTGAAGCTGGTGCGCAACGTGCGCAACGAGGCGATGTACTTCAGCCGCGCGCCGATCGCCTGGCATCGCGATGGCTTCGCACGCAGCCGTGACACGTTGCCGGCCGGTCACAACTGGCTGCGTCACATCGGCATCTACGGCTATCGCGCCGGTTTCCTGCAGCAGTTCGCGGCGATGCCGCCGGGCCAGCTGGAGCAGGTCGAATCGCTGGAACAGCTGCGCGTGCTGGAAGCGGGCTTCCCGATCAGCGTGGCGATCTCGCCCGAACCGTTCCCGCCGGGCATCGACACGCCCGAGGACCTGGAGCGCGCCGAAGCACTGGTGCAGACGCTGGCGGCACGATGAAGCTGCTGGTCGTCTGCCTCGGCAACATCTGCCGTTCGCCGATGGCCGAAGGTGCGCTGCGCGCACGCCTGGAGGCCTCGCCGCTGGCCGGGCGGGTGCAGGTGGATTCGGCCGGCACCGGCGACTGGCATGTGGGCGAGCCGCCGGACCGGCGTGCAATCGCCTGCGCGGCCGGGCACGGCGTGGACATCGGCGGCCTGCGTGCACGCCAGCTGCAGGCTGTGGATTTCGAACGTTTCGACTGGATCCTGTGCGCCGACGAGGCCAACCTGCGTGATGCCGGCCGTATCGCCACGCCGGCCCAGCGCGAACGCCTGGCACTGTACCTGCCATGGTCGGGCGGAGAGGGCCGGGTGGCGATCCCGGATCCCTACACCGGCGGCAGTGATCATTTCGAACAGGTCTGGACATTGGTCGACAATGCTGCAAAACGTGCCGTGGCACGACTGTTGCATGACGCCGACTCCGGCATAATCGGGCCATGAACGTCCAGCCCGTCCCGGACCTGCCCGAGTTCGCCACCTGGCTCAATGCCACCCCCTGCACCCTGACCGAACTGCGCGGTCGGCCGGTGGCGCTGTTGTTCGTCAACGCCGCCTCCGCCTGGAGCGCGCAACGCCTGGCCGAGTTTGGCCAATGGCTGTCGCGCCACCCCGGCAAGCTGCAGCCGCTGGTGCTGCAGGTGCCGCGCTTCGACTTCGAACGCGACGCCGGTGCCGCACTGAAGCTGTTGCGTCGCCAGGGCCTGACGATGCCGGTCCTGCTCGATGCCGACTGGGATGGCTGGCGCCGCTTCGGGATCACCGCCTGGCCAACCCTGGTGCTGCTGGATGCGCAGGGCCGCGAACAGCAGCGGCTGGTCGGGCAGGGCGCGCCCGGCGAACTGGAGCGTGCCTTGAACGCACTGTGCGAAGGCGCACCGTCGGCGCCGCCGCGCGGCGGCAGCGAACTGCATCCGGAACCGCGCCAGTCCCTGCGCTTCCCGCAGGGACTGGCGGTCAGCACCGAACGCCTGTACATCGCCGACAGCGGCCATCACCGCATCCTCGAATGCAGCCATGGTGGCCGCATCCTGCGCCAGTTCGGCCTCGGCACCGCCGATTTCATGGACGGCAACCTCGCCGAAGCGGCGTTCCATCGCCCGCAGGCGCTGGTGCTGGAGCGCGATTCGCTGTACGTGGCCGATACCGGCAACCACGCCGTGCGCCGCATCAACCTGCTGACCGGCATCGTCGACACGCTGTGTGGCAACGGTCGTCCCGGGGCGCCGGTGGAAGGTCCGGTCGCGCAGGCGCGGCAGGTCTCGATGGACCATCCGGTTGGCCTGGCCATCGCCGACAACCAGCTGCACATCGCCATGGCCGGCGACAACCGCATCTGGAGCTACCACTTGGGCCAGCGCAGCCTGCAATGGCGCGCGGGCAGTGGTTCCATTGACGAGCGGGATGGCAGCGGCCATCTGGCTGCCTTTGCCCAGCCAACCGCGCTGGCCGTGGTGCAGCAGGTGCTGTACGTGGCCGATGCGCTGGGTTCCTCGATCCGCGCGCTGCAACTGCGCAGCGACCTGGTGCAGACGCTGGTCGGGCAGGGGCCGTGGCGCTTCGGCAGTGAAGACGGCCCGCGTGCGCAGGCCAGCCTGCAGTTCCCCCAGGCGATCGCCTTGAGCTCGGACGCCCCGCTGCTGTGGATTGCCGATACCGGCAACGGTCGCCTGCGCACGCTGCGCCTGGGCGGTGGCGAACTGACCACCCAACCGCTGCCACGCCGCCTGCATGGCCCGGCGGGGTTGGCGGTAGGTGCCGGTGCGGTGTGGATCGCCGAGACCGACGCCCACGCCGTGCTGCGCTTCGACCCCGACAGCGGCGTGCTCAGCGAAGTGCCGATCAGCGAATGACCGACGTTCCTGCTCCGGTCTTCGATGGCAAGGCCTTCGCGGCCCAGCTCAGCACCGCCCCCGGCGTATACCGCATGTACGCGGCCGACGACACTCTGCTGTACGTGGGCAAGGCGCGCGCGCTGCGCAATCGCGTCGGCAGCTATTTCAGCGGCAGCCCGAAGAACGCGCGGATCATGTCGATGATCTCGCAGATCACGCGCATGGACGTGACCGTGACGCGCTCGGAAGCCGAGGCGCTGCTGCTGGAAAACCAGCTGATCAAGTCGCTGTCGCCGCGCTACAACGTCTCGCTGCGCGACGACAAGACCTACCCGCATGTGCTGCTGACCCGCGAGGACTGGCCGCGCATCGCGCTGCATCGTGGTCCGCGCGCCATTCCCGGTCGCTATTTCGGGCCGTATCCCGGCGTGACCGCAGTGCGCGAAACTCTGAACCTGATGCACAAGCTGTTCAAGCTGCGCAGCTGCGAGGACAGCGTGTTCCGAAACCGCTCGCGGCCGTGCCTGCAGTACCAGATCGGCCGCTGCAGCGCGCCCTGCGTGGAGCTGGTACCGGCGCCGGACTACGCCGAGTCGGTGCGCCGCGCTGCGCTCTTCCTGGAAGGCAAGAGCGACGAACTGACCCGCGAGCTGGGCGAGCAGATGCAGGCCGCCAGCGAGGCGCTGGAGTTCGAGCAGGCCGCGCGCCTGCGCGACCTGATCTCCTCGCTGCGCAGCATGCAGACCCGCCAGTACGTGGACGGCCGCGCCGCAGATCTGGACGTGCTGGCGGTGGCCATGCAAGGGTCTCAGGCCTGCGTGCTGCTGCTGGCCTTCCGCGATGGCCGCAATCTTGGCACCCGCCCATTCTTCCCGCGCACCAACGGTGAGGAGAGCCCGGAGGAAGTGCTGGCCGCCTTCGTCTCGCAGTACTACATCGAATTCGAGCCACCGCGCGAGATCCTGCTGGATCGCGAGATTCCCGACGCCGACCTGCTGGTCGCCGCGCTGTCCGCCTCGGCCGAACGCAAGGTACAGCTGAAGTGGAACGTGCGCGGCGAGCGTGCCGGCTACGTGGAACTGGCCAGCCGCAACGCGCAGCTGACCCTGGCCACCGAACTCAACAGCCGCAACGCGCAGCACGCGCGCAGCGATGCACTGCGTGACATGCTGGGCCTCGCCGAGCCGGTCAAGCGCGTGGAATGCTTCGACATCAGCCACACCCTGGGCGAGGCGACAGTGGCCTCGTGCGTGGTGTTCGACGCCGCCGGGCCGGTGCGCGCGCAGTACCGCCGCTTCAACATCAGTGGCATCGAGCCGGGCGATGACTATGCCGCCATGCGCCAGGCCATCGACCGTCGCTTCCGTCGTGCGGTGGAAGAGCAGGGCGTGCTGCCGGATGTGCTGCTGATCGACGGTGGAGCTGGCCAGTTGGCGCAGGCCCAGGCCGCACTGGCCGACCTGGGCGTGGAAGGCGTGCTGCTGGTGGGCGTGGCCAAGGGCGTGGAACGCCGTGCCGGGCACGAAGCGCTGGTGATGCCCGATGGTCGTGAGCTGCGCCCGGGGGCCGCTAATCCGGCGCTGCAGTTCATCCAGCAGGTGCGCGACGAGGCGCACCGCTTCGCCATCACCGGCCACCGCGGCCGCCGCCAGAAGGCGCGGATGACCAGCAAGCTGGAGGACATCCCCGGTATCGGCCCCCGCCGCCGTGCCAGCCTGCTCAAGCATTTCGGCGGCCTGGTCGGCCTGAAAGCCGCTGGCGAAGCGGAAATCGCCAAGGTGGAAGGCATCAATGACGCCCTCGCGGCACGTATCTACGCTAACCTGCACGGGTTGGCCACGCCTGATGCGGCCGAGTAGAGAGAGAAGCACGCAAGCATGAAGTTGACCCTGCCCACCTGGCTGACGTTGTTGCGGATCGTGATGATTCCGGTGCTGGTGCTGGTGTTCTATCTGCCCTACACCTGGACCAACTTCGCTTCGGCGGCGATCTTCGGCCTGGCCGCGATCACCGACTGGCTCGATGGCTGGATCGCCCGCCGCTACCAGCTGGAGTCGGCCTTCGGCGCCTTCCTCGACCCGGTCGCGGACAAGCTGATGGTGGCGGTGGCGCTGTTCCTGATCGTGCAGGGCCACCCGACGCCGTGGATGGCGTTCTGGGCGGCGGTGATCGTCGGTCGCGAGATCGCGGTGTCGGCGCTGCGCGAATGGATGGCCGAACTGGGCCAGCGCGCCAAGGTGCGCGTGGCGATGATCGGCAAGGTCAAGACCACCGCGCAGATGGTCGCGCTGCTGTGCCTGCTGTATTCGGTGGCGCCGAACGTGCCGGTGGAAGACATCTGGATGGGCTGGCCGGTGTTCCATATCGGCGACTGGACCCTGGCGATTGCCGCGGTGCTGACCCTGTGGTCGGGCCTGCAGTACCTGCACGCCGCCTGGCCGAGCCTGCGCGATGACGAGCGCGCCGCACGCGAGCGCTCGCGGCAGAAGAAGCTGGGCAACTGACCCCATCGATGCGCGTATCCACGCATGGCGCCGATACGCGACGCCGGGCACCTCGCAGACCCTGAAAAAAGCGCTTGACGGCATCCTTGGAATAGGTAAAATTTCGCCTCCCAAGCGGGAATAGCTCAGTTGGTAGAGCGCAACCTTGCCAAGGTTGAGGTCGCGAGTTCGAGTCTCGTTTCCCGCTCCAGATTCAAGAAAGACGCTCCCGCAAGGGGGCGTTTTTCGTTTGCGTAGAACCCGCTTCATCCCCACTTCACCGTCACTCCTTCGCCTCACCACGCGGCAGTTCGAAGCTGCATCTGTGTTCCTCCAGGACGATGCAGCAATGCCCCACACTCCCTCCGCCTACGACCACGATGTGGTCATCGTCGGCGCCAGCTTCGCCGGTGCCGCCTGCGCATTGGCCGCTGCCCAGTACGGCCTGCGCGTCTGCGTGCTGGAACGCAAGGCCGACCCCGGCGAGCGCCTGCACACCACCGGCATCGTGGTGAAAGAGGCGATGGAGCAGACCTGGCTGGGGCGCATGCCCGAACATCTCGTGCAACGCGTCGCAAACGTGCGCCTGTATGCGCCGAATCTGTGCAGCGTGTTACTGGCCGCGCCCGGCTACTACTTCCTCACCACCGATACGCCGAACCTGATGCGCTGGCTGGCCAGCGAGCTGCGCGCGAACGGTGTCGACTTGCGCCTGCAGCAGTCCTTCACCGATGCACATCGCAATGGTGACGGCTGGCTGGTGGATGGGGCAGGGCGATGTGCCTATCTGGTTGGCGCTGATGGCGCACGTTCACGTGTGGCACAGCGCACCGGGCTCGGCCAGGTGCGTGACAACCTCTACGGCGTCGAACGTGAGTTCGCCGGCCTGCAGGTGACGCAGGGCGATGCGCTGCATTGCTTCGTCAGCAAGCGCTACGCGCCGGGTTACATCGGCTGGGTCGCGCAGAATCCAACCGGCCTGCAGGTCGGGTTGGCGCTGCGTCACGACCCGCAACAGGTGCGGCCGCCAGATATTGAAGGTTTCCTCGGCCACGTGCGCGATGTGGTCGGCATTCCGCCTTCGGCGCGTCCCTCGGCCACCCGCGCCGGCCTGGTGCCCTGCGGCCGGCTGGATGGGCCGATCACCGGCCAACGCGTGATCCTGACCGGCGACGCGGCGGGCATCGTCTCGCCGCTCTCCGCCGGGGGCATCCACTCCTCTTGGCGGCATGGCTGGGCGGTCGGCGAGGCGATGGCCCGCCATCTGCGCGGGCAAGGACCGGAAGCGGAACGGGTGGCGCGGCAGGTGGCGCCGGCATTCCATGGCAAGCGCCTGCTGCGCTGGGCGATGGATCATCTGCAGGCTGATTGGCCGCTCGATGCACTGCTGCATACAGCGGCCATGCGCCGCATCGCCGAACAGGTCTACTTCCACCGCCGTGGCCTGCGCACGTGACGCGCGCTTTACCAATGTAATTCCAGAATTCTGTATTTATATAACTGAATGCGTAAATAAAGCACAAAATTCGGGAGTTAAATCAATTGAATGGAGTTGGGGTTAATTCTATAATTTGGGGTGCTAAATGGCATAGATAGAGGATAATGCACGTTATGTTGGATTTAAGCCTCAGCAAGCCCAGCGAGGTCGTCAAGCGACTCTGCGGGCGCTTGCGCACAGAACGCATGGCGTTGGGCATGACACAGTCGGATCTGGCCGGGCGTGCCGGCATTGGTACCAACACCGTGTCCAACCTGGAGGCCGGGCGCAATGTTGGCTTCGAGGCGGTGATCCGCGTGGCGATGGTCCTTGGTCGGATCAACGAGCTCGAAGGCCTGTTCCAGCCAAAGCTGGACAGCATCGAAGACATTCGGCGCTACGAAGAGGCTGCGAACCGCCTCCGGACGAAGAGGAAGCCCCGTAATGCCTGAACAGGTGAAGGTCTTCTACGAAGGGTGGGGAGAGCGATGGCACTGGGGAACGCTGATCTCCAGCATCGCCCTGACCGGCCGCCCGCTGATCGCGTTCGAGTACAGCAACGAGGCCCGGCGAAGGGGGCTGGAACTGTCTTCGTACAAGCTGCCGCTGGCCGGCCATCCGTTGCGGCGGGATTTTCCGGACCATCAGCTGCAACTGCCCGGGCCTGTGTATGACGCGTTGCCAGACGGCTGGGGCATGCTGCTGATGGACCGCATGTTCAGGCGCCGCGGAATCAACGCAGCACGCATTGGCCCGCTCCAGCGGCTGGCCTATATCGGTGGCAACGCGATGGGGGCCATGACGTTTGAGCCCGTGGCGCCCGAAGGTGAGGCGCCGCAGGTCCATATACCGCTGGAGCAGCTTTCCGCGGAAGTGCAGGAGGTGCTCCACGGAGAAGGTGGTGAATTCCTGCAGACCTTGCTGCTGGTGGGTGGTTCGCCCCAAGGTGCAAGGCCCAAGGCCCTGGTCTATCGCGATCCGCGATCGGGCGCGTTCACCACGGCCGTCACGCCCGGCTTCGAAGCCTGGTTGATCAAGTTCCCGGCCAGAGAAGAGCATGCCGAGGTGTGCGCCATCGAAATGGTCTACGCCGAGTGCCTGCGCAGGTGTGGCATCGAGACCCCGGACACGCAGTACTTCAGCCTGCCCAACGGGCTGGCCGCGTTCGCCAGCAAGCGCTTTGATCGCCACGATGGGTTGCGTGTGCCGATGCAGAGTCTTGCTGCATTCACGGGCGCCAACTACCAGACGGCGGGGTCGTTGGACTATGTCAACTTCCTGCGCGCGACCCGGTTGTGCACCAATGACGTGCGGCAAATGGCCGTGGCTTTCGAACGTACGGTCTTCAACGTTGCGTTCAACAACCGGGACGATCATCCGAAAAACTTTGCCTACATCATGTCGCCGGATGGGCAATGGCGTTTGGCTCCGGCCTACGACGTGACCTTCTGCGAAGGACCCAACGGATATCACCAGATGGACGTCATGGGGGAGGCACTGGAGATTTCCCGAGCTGACCTGCTTCGCCTTGCCGAAGAGGCAGAAGTGCAGCACGGGGACGCCAGTGTGGCGATTGGCAGCATTTGCGACGTGGCCAGCCAATTCACGGAAATCGCCAACAGCATGTACTCAAACGTTATTGCTCAAGACACCTTGATCATGATCCAGGGGCGCATCAACGAGAACGTAGCACTGTTGCGGGAAGTCCGGCGTGGCCTGCGGACCTGAAGGGCCGGGTCCAAGGGCCTGAACGCCGCCCTTCACTTCAGGTGAAAATTCCTGTTGACGCCGTGCAGCAATATCGACACAATAGCGCTCCTTCGACGCAGGTCGAACGGAATCTGCGGGAATAGCTCAGTTGGTAGAGCGCAACCTTGCCAAGGTTGAGGTCGCGAGTTCGAGTCTCGTTTCCCGCTCCAGATTCAAGAAAAACGCTCCCGAAAGGGAGCGTTTTTCGTTTGTCACACCGGTTGCACCACCACCGCGCTGGCGTGCCTTGCCGGGCAGGGCGCTGCACCAGGTCCGGGCATTCTGCCGGTCGAAACCGGGGCAGCGGTTGTCCTGCGGAATGTAGACGTAGGGAACGTCATCCTCGTAGGTGAAGTGGTAGTAGTAGGTGCGGTCCTTCCCATACAACCAGTAGTTCGACGAGCCGTCGTTGATCGCATACGGCTCGAAGGTGAGGATCGAGGATCCGGCGGGAATGAAGTTGCTGCGCTCCATCAGTAGCAGCAGGGCGTTCGAGACCAGTGGGGTGGTCAGGACGAGCACGATCACACCGACAGTCGCTGTCGTGATCGAGCCAATCAGCAGCCAGCGGCGAGGGTGTTTCACGGTCGGGCAGCATCGAAGCAAGGAATTGCCGCAATGTGCAATACGCCGTGAAAGTCGTCCAGTGTTCCGTGCCGGGAACGCATTGAAAGCGTGGTGAAAGGCTGGGTCGGCGTTGCCTGAACCGCACGCGTGCTGTGACCTTTTTCGGACGATTTCTCCATGTTCGCTCCACAATCGCACGGTAGCCTTCATGCTCCTTCTACACGTTGGCGGGCTGGTGGTCAGGCGTATCACTTCAGTGGCAGTGCCCAGGACAGGGCGTGGACTCTCCCTGCAGGCAGTGCTGCGCCCCGGCGCGTTGTTGGCAACCCTGGCCTTGGCGGGTTGCATGTCGGTGTCCGTCCCGGACCTGCCGGATCGCACACCCAGCGCCTGGACCCAGGTGCCGCAGGGGCAGGGCGTGGCGGTGGACGCCAGGCAGTGGTGGAAGGTGCTGGCCGACCCGGCGCTGGACGGCCTGGTGGACCAGGCCATCGCAGGCAACCTCGACCTGCAGCAGGCCACGCTGCGGCTGCAGGCCGTGCGGATCGTCGCCGGCACCTCCGACTCGCGTTTCCTGCCGGAAATCTCGGCCAGCGCCAAGCAGGTGCAGGACGCCGCCGCCGTCGATACCTACTTCCATGCCGGCATCGAAGCGATCTGGGACCTGGGCCTGTTCGGCGCCGCCGAAAGCGCGCAGCTGAGCGCGCAGGCCTCGGCCGGCAACGCCGAGGCGCTGCGCAATGCCGCACAGGTGGCGGTGATTGCCGACGTGGTGCGCAGCTATCTGGACCTGACCGTGGCACAGGCCCAGCAGGACCTGCTGGCCCGGCAGCAGACCGTGGACGACCGCGGTGAACAACTGGCCCTGGTCCGCCAGCGCCTGCGCCTGGATGAGCCCGGCGAGCTGGACCGCCTGCGTGCACGCCAGGCCGCCACCCGTGCCGCCATCGCACAGGCTCGGGAAAACGCCGACAACGCGGCTCGCGCGCTGGCATTGCTGCTGGGCCGTGACGGCCCGGATCCGGCCTGGCGCGCGTATCGCACGCCGCCGAAGCTGGGCACGTTCTCGCTGCAGCAGGTTCCCGCGGATCTGCTGCGCCATCGTCCGCAGATCCTGCTGGCCGAGTCGGAGGTGATGCAGGCTGCGGCCAGCAAGGGTTCGGCACGCGCCGCGATGTATCCGCGGGTCAGCCTTGGCGGCTCCATCCTGTATGCCTACAACCTTACCCAGAACGCCCGCTCCAATTCCGATTCCAGTCCGTCGATCGGCCCGTACGTCGATATTCCGCTGTGGGACTGGGGTCAACGTCGCGCGCGTTTCCAGGCCGATGAGAAGCAGCTGGACGCCGCATTGCTCGGTTACCGCAAGGCGGTGCTGGAAGGCGTGAGCGAAGTGGAAGGTGCGCTCGGCAGCCTGGCGCGCCAGGGCAGCAGCATCCAGTCGCTGCGTGTGGCCAATGATGCCGCCGACCAGCAGGTCAAGCGCCAGGCGCGGCAGGTGCAGCTGGGTTTGTCCAGCGAGTTCGATGGGCTGGACACGCAGCGTGCGGCACTCGCCTCGCAGGCCGACCTGATCGGCGCGCAGGGTGCACGCGTGCTGGCCTTTGCGTCGCTCTACCGTGCCCTTGGCGGCGCACCGCTGCCGGTCGAGGGGGAGGGCGAGCAGCAATGATCGCGCTGGCCCGCAAGACCCTGGCCTATGAGTGGCGCCGGTTCCTGCCGGTGGTGCTGGCGATGTGTTTCGCCGGCGTGCTGCTGATCGTGCAGGCCGCACTGGTGCTGGGCATCTTCGGTACCGCCGCGATCTATGTGAAGGCATCGTCGGCCGACATCTGGGCCGGTTTCCCCGGCACCCAGAGTGTCAACTACGGTCATGCGATCAGCGCGGATGTGGAAAGCCACCTGCGCATGGATCCGGATGTCACCCGCGTCGAACCCTACGAGTGGGTTGATGGCGAATGGCGTTCCAGTGCCCAGGGCACCGGCAATGTGTCGGTATACCTGTCCGGCATTTCCACCCGCGACGACGCGATGATGTTCGCTCGCATCCTGCCGGCCGATCTGCGCGCGCAGCTGCGCGAGCCGGGTGCGGTGATCGTCGACAGCGCCGATCTGGATACGCTCGGCGCGGACCTGCAGAACAACCGTGCCTGGATCAATGGCAAGGCCGTGCGCGTGGTTGCCGCGCAACCGGGCCTGCGTGGCCTGGGTGGTGTCAACGTACTGGCCTCGCTGGATACTGCGCGCGCCATCGCCGGTACCGACCCACATGAGGGCAGCACCTATTTCGTGGCGGGCCTGCGCTCGCCGGACCTGGCCGATCGCGTGCGTGACCGCTTGTCCGCGTCGATGGGCCGGGCCATGCCGGTCGAGTTCTGGACCGCGCCGGCGTTCGCCAGCCGCTCGCAGCAGTACTGGCTGTTCGATACCGGCGCCGGCATCGCGGTGTTGTTCATGGCCGTCATCGTCTGCTTCGTCGGCGCGGTGATCACCAACCAGTCGTTCGCCTCTGTGGTGGCCGGCTCGGTGCGTGAGTACGCCACGCTCAATGCACTCGGTGCAGGCCGCTATGCGCTGGCGCGGGTGGTGTTCGAGCAGGCCTTGCTGATCGGCGGCGTGGGTATGTTGCTGGCGGCGGCCTTCAGTACGGTGGTGCTGTTGATCGCGCAGACCCAGCGCGTTCCGGTGCAGCTGACACCAATGGTGATCCTCGGCTGCGTAGCGCTGGTTGCCGTGATGGCCATGCTCTCGAGCATCATGGCGGTACGCAGTGTCGTCCGCTCCGATCCATCGTTGCTGCTGCGTTGAGGACCGGCCAATGACTTCCTTGCGCGCCGTCGCCCCGACCCTGCAGGCCGATGCACTTGAAAAGGGCTTCATGTCCGGCGACGTGCAGGTGCCGGTGTTGCGCGGGCTGTCGCTGGACATCTACCCCGGCGAGCTGACCCTGGTATCGGGCCCGTCGGGTTGCGGCAAGAGCACGCTGCTGTCGCTGCTGTCCGGCCTGTCATCGCCCGATGGCGGTCGCGTGCACGCACTCGGCCACGATGTGGGCCACATGAGCCGCAGCGAAGTGGAGCGCTTCCGCCTGCATCATGTCGGCTTCGTGTTCCAGGGCTTCAATCTGTTCCCGGCACTGACTGCGCTGGAGCAGGTGCAGCTGCCGCTGGGCTACCGCGGGATGAGCAATCGCGAAAGCGAGCCGCTGGCCCGCAAGGCGCTGGAAGAAGTGGGCCTCAGCCATCGCAGCCACATGCGACCGGCGCAGTTGTCCGGCGGTGAGAAGCAGCGTGTAGCCGTTGCCCGCGCCTTCGCCAAGTCGCCGACGCTGATCTTCGCCGACGAACCCACCAGCGCGCTGGACGCCGAGAACGGCCAGCGCGTGATCGACATCCTGCATCGCTACGCACGTGCGCATGGCGCCACCGTGCTGTGCGTGAGCCACGATCCGCGCCTGATCCGGCATGCCGATCGGGTGATCGCCATGGAAGACGGCATGGTCCGTGGTGACCGCCGCCAGAATCAAACTGTAGAGTCCGCCCCATGACCAAGATGTCGCACCTGCTTCCCCTCAGCCTGGCCCTGTCCGCGGCATTGCTGCTCGGTGCCTGCTCCAGGGAGGCGCCCACCCCGGCATCTGCACCCTCAGGCAAGGCGGACACTGCCGTCGCCAGCAAGGTCGCCGTAGCGCGGGGCATCATTGACGTCGAAGGCGGGCTGATCGCACTGGCGCCGCCGGTGGATGGCTCGATCACTGCCGCACCGGTGAAGGAAGGTGCCACGGTGAAGAAGGGGCAGCTGCTGCTGTCGCTGGATGGCGCCCTGCTGCAGCAGGAAGTGGCAATGGCCACCGCCGATCTGGCGTTGGCCAATGACCGCCTGAAAGGCAGCCAAGCGCAGCTGCGCGAACTGGAGCGCAACGCCACCCGCCTGTCCACGGGCGCCAGCGAAGGTGTGTCCTCGAACCAGCAGGCCGATGCGGCCAAGCAGCAGTTGGCCGGTGTGCGCGCCGACGTCGACGTGGCCGGTGCGCAGGTCGACATGGCCCAACACAAGCTGGAACACGCCAGGCTGAAACTGCAGCAGATGTCGCTGAGCGCGCCGGAAGCCGGCACCGTGGTCGGCCAGGTGCCGGGCCTTGGCGCATTCGTGCAGGCCGGCAAGCCGGCGATCTCACTGCTGCCGGCGCGCCCGCTGCAGGTGCGCGCCGAACTCAGCGCGGCCTACGCCGATGCCGTGCAGGTGGGCATGAAGGCTACCGTCGTGCCAGATAGCGATGGCGCCGAAAACACCGGCACGCTGCCAGCTGCGCGCGTGGTGCGCATCAGCCCGGTGTTCGCGCAGGCGCGCCTGCCTGAAGACGCAGGGCGCGGCGTGGCCAAGGTGGTGGAGTGCGTGCTGGAGTTCGATGGCGAGGCCAAGGCGCGCTTCGGCCAGCACGTGCGGGTGGAGTTCCTGAACTAGGCCTGGCGTTGGGTGGGGCCGTCTATGGGCCCTTTCGATGCCTGAGTGCCCGCCACGCGCTCACCGCCGACACCGCGCACAGCGCCAGCAGCAGGCCCACGTCCAGCAGCAGCAACCACAGCAGATGCATGCCGTGCACGGGTGGCTGGTGCATGGCCGACAGCATCCACGGTACCGACCACGCCAGCAGCAGAACGAAGGCGATCAGCAGGCGCAGCCACAGTCGTTTCAGTCTCCAGGGCCGCACGATCAAGGCGGCTACCACCAGTTCAACCGTACCCAGCAACGCGAACACGATGACGGTGCTGGTCGGGTAGGGCAGCTCGGCGCCTTCCAGGCGGTGCAGCAACCAGTAGTCCGGAGTGAAGCCGGCATTGACCAGCGCAGCGATCAGCGCCAGCCAAGTGAGCGCGACCAGCAACCAGAACAGGCGGATGTAGCGTCTAGGCATCGGCGATGTCCGGGGTGGCACGCAGGCGGCTGCGTGATGCGTACCATGCGGATGTGACGATCGCGGCCAGTGCCAGCAGGCCGGGCCCGATGGTGAAGTACAGCAGGCGCAGCGGGTGGTTGTGCATCAGTGTCCAGGTCGCGAACGCCAAGGGGATCGCCAGCACCAACAGCCTGGCGAACAGCGGCCGCAACACCGCGATCAGCGGCTGCGCGCCAATGAACATCCAGAACAGATAAAACTGGGCGATGCCCAGGCCGATGTCACGATGTGAGGTAAAGCCGAAATGGTCGCGATACCCGTTCATTCCCAGCGGTATCAGTGCCCAGTACAGCAGGGCCACCAGCAGATGCAGCAGCAGGGCGATCAACAGGGGCGTGCCGCGAAGGAGCATGGGCGAACGGGGCCGGGCGGGGCAGCGTACCCCAGCGCGGACGCCCGTGACCGCATGGTGTGAAGGCTGTTGACGGCGTGAAGGAATTTGGACACAATAGCGCTCCTTCGACGCAGGTCGAACGGAATCTGCGGGAATAGCTCAGTTGGTAGAGCGCAACCTTGCCAAGGTTGAGGTCGCGAGTTCGAGTCTCGTTTCCCGCTCCAGATTCTACAGGGCCCCGGTAGGGGCCTTGTTTTTCTCTCGCCACGGCAAGGCGGGGCACGTTGAGCCACAAGGCTTTACGCGCAGTCAGAAAGGTGAAATCGCTGGTGTGTTTTCCGGATTTCCGGTACCATGTCGGTTTACGCGGGAATAGCTCAGTTGGTAGAGCGCAACCTTGCCAAGGTTGAGGTCGCGAGTTCGAGTCTCGTTTCCCGCTCCATGTTCCGACAGGCCCCATCTTGGGGTTTTGTCTTGTCAGGGCTATGTTCCTGGCGCGCAGTACGTTGGCCTCATGGCAGAGTGGCTATGCACCGGATTGCAAATCCGTTTACAGCGGTTCGATTCCGCTTGAGGCCTCCAATTGAAAAGCCCTGACCTCGGTCAGGGCTTTTTGTTTGCCTGGATACCAGCACGCGCCCGGATCGATACCCGCTACAGCCGGGCCAGCGCCTGCACCGTGGCCTGGGTCAGCGGCTGGGGCAGGGCATCCAGCGCGAACCAGCCCAGCCCGGTCTGAACCCCCGGCTCCTGGATGGAGGCCTCGGCACCCGCAGCTGCCCGAGCCTCGAAGATCGGCGCGACCCAGTGCTGCGCGAGCGCCGGCTCGAAATGATCGGCCACGCACAGCAGGCGCAGCAGCGTCACTTCCAGCGCCGTTTCCTCGCGGATTTCGCGGACCACGGCGGCCTCCACCGTTTCCATCCAGTCGACTTTGCCGCCGGGCAGGCCCCAATGCCCGCGCTCCGGATCGCGTCCGCGCTGGATCAGCAGGATGCGGCCGTCGGCATCACGGACGACGGCGCCGCATCCAACGCGGGGAATCTGCAGTTCAGTCATGGCGGAGAAAAGGACGTTCCACATTCTTGCATGCACGCCGCATCAGTGGACCCGCGCTACGCTGGGCACCTGTGCATCAACAGCTTCACGAGGGTGTCGCATGCTCATCCGGCAACTCAGCGCTGACGACGCCGAGATTCTCTGGCAAGCGCGGTTGCAGGCGCTTTGCGAGTCGCCTGCGGCGTTCCTGTCCACGCTGGCCGAGGCGCAGAATGACTCGGCGGAGGTGATGCGCGCCCAGCTTGCTGATCCCGGTACGCGCTACTTCGGCGCTTTGATCGACGGCATGCTTGCGGGCTTCCTGCGTTATGTACGCCCGATGCGAATGGCGCGACGGCATACGGCGGAAGTGCACAGTGTCCACGTGGGCACCGACCATCGTGGCCAGGGTGTCGCCCGCCAGCTTCTTCTTGCAGCGTTCGCGGCTGCGCGCGCGGAAGGCATTGAATCGCTCTCCCTCACGGTGCTGGCGGACAATACTGCCGCGCGCGCTGTATGAATCGCTGGGCTTCAGCGTAATTGGCACAGAGCCGCGGGCAGTCAAACGCGCGGGCAGCTACGCGGATATCGTCTCGTACTGGATCTCGCTGTGCTGACGGTGAAATGTTGCCGCAGGCACGGTCATGTTTCCGTGGCACGATGAGGCTGGACACATGTTCCAGGAAGACAGGGCAATGCACGTTCAGGTATCCAGCAGGGAGCGCGTGGCGCCGGAGCACCGTCACCAAGCGGAGGATCTGCTCCGCGAGGCGTTCCCGGACATGCAGGGCGACGGCTATGCTATCCCGGGGCCGGTCGCTCTGGTCCTGGCGATGGAAGGCGATCATGTGGTCGCTCACCTTGCACTGTACGAACGCAACGTATTGCTGGATGGCGAACCGGAACGCATAGGCTTGATCGGCGGCGTGGTGGTGCGTGCCGACGTTCGCCGGCAAGGCGTTGCCTCGCGCTTGATCGAGGCGGCCCATGCGGAGCTGCGTCGGCACGGTATCGATTTCGCCGTGCTGTTCGCCCTGGATCATCGGCACTATGCCTCTGCGGGCTATGTGCCGATGCAGAACGAGACCTGCTTCATTGAAGACGGTCACGCGCGCCGTTTCGTCTATCGAGGCGGCATGGTGGCTACGCTGGGAGAGCGCCGCTGGACCACGGCCGTGCTCGATCTGCAGGGCGAAACGGTCTAGGGAGCTAGGCAGAAGCGCCCATAGGGGTCTCCGCGCGGAAGTTGCGCCCGACCGGTTCGCTCACGCCCACGTAGTGGCGGAACAGGTAGATCAGCGGTTTCCAGTGCGCAACGTCGATGTGCTGGGTGCCCGCCACGGTGATCGCTTCGTGCGCATGCACGCAACGGATCCGTCCTTCAACGATCACGAAGCCCTGGCCGTCATCCTCGCCGGGCGGGTGCATCGCCATCACGCTGACTTCCACTTGCAGCGGGCACTCGGCAATCGCCTCTGGCGCGACGTGGGTGGAGGCGACTGCACTGAATCCACCCAGCGCGAACTTGTCGCGCACGTGCACGTAGCCCATCGCCTGTTTGGCAGTGGGCACCGGATCGCAGCCTGTCGCCCGCGCGATGGCCTCGACCTGTACGGCCTGCGCGGATGAGGGGAAGTTCAGTACACACTCGTTGCGCAACTGCAGGTTGCGATAGCCCTGACCCTGCACGCCGAGGCCCAGCACCACCCGGTTGCCCAAGGCCCAGAATGAAGACAACGGACTGATGTTGCTGCTGCCATCGTCGTTCAGCGTGGTCATCAGCAGCACCGGTGTGCCGGGATACAGGACCGAAGGGGTGATGCGGCGGCGGGGGATCGGAGCGGCTTTCACGGCAGGCCTTGCGCTATCGGGGTGTCCACTGTGCCGTGGCAGCGGGTGCCGATGCTTCGGCCTGCATCGAACTGTCGGCGCGAAACGGCGTGCCACAATGCGGGCATGGTCCACACCTCCGGTTCCCTTGTCAGCGTCGGTGCCCTGGTCGGTGACCAGGCGCGCGCGGCCATGCTGCTGCAGCTGATGGATGGGCGTGCGTATACCGCGACGGAGCTGGCTCGTGTGGCCGGAGTGACACCGCAGACGGCGAGCACGCATCTGCGCAGGCTGATTGAGGGCGATCTGCTGGTCGCCGTCGCGCAGGGGCGACACCGCTACCACCGGCTGGCCTCGCACGAGGTTGCCGACATGCTGGAGGGCATCCTGCGCGTTGCCGACCGCACGCCGTCCTGCACGGTTTCCGCATCACGCAGCATGCCGGCGTTGCGTCAGGCGCGGAGCTGCTATCGGCATCTGGCTGGCGTGCACGCAGTGGCGATCACCGACCGCTTGCTGGGGGCAGGACACCTGGTCCCGCACGAGGGGCATTGGCAGGTGAGTGTGGAGGGTGCAGCGTTCCTGCGGGAGCTTGGCCAGCCGCTGACTGAACTGTTGCGGCTTCCCGTGACGGTCAAGCCTGCACGCTATTGCCGAGGATGCCTGGATTGCACCGAGCGGCGCCCGCATCTGGCCGGGCTGGTCGGCGAGGCGATGCTGGACAGCTTCGTGAAGAACGATTGGCTTCGGCGGATTGAGGGCCGACGCGAACTGCGGCTGACGCAGCCGGGGCGCGAAGCACTGTGGAAGCGGTTCGGCCTGGCGACATAAGTGCCCTGCCAGTCTCATTCGCCCACGACATGGCAAGGCGCTATGGTCGAGTTCCAAGTCTTAGGGAGCTGCAATGGCGAGCAAGGACATGAACGATCGCGGCACGCTGGCGGTACGTCGGCAATGAGCAAATCTTCTGTGGAAGTACGTTGGCTGACGTTCCGGCTGATGAACGGCCAGTCGATTGGACCGGATCGACTGAAGGATGGATGGGTGATTGCTTCGGAGACCCGCCAGTGCGGGGTGCGCCGCGAGTCCATCGAAGGCGCGGGCGTGGTTTACGCGCTGTATGCACCGGCCAACCTCGCCTCACCGCGGCGCGCGGAGATGCGCATGCGCGAATTCCTGATGAGCTCCGGCTACACCTTCACCATGGGCACGCTGGGCGGCTGACGCCGCCCGCTGGGATCACGGGCGCACGGTCAGTGCCTGGCCGAGCATGCCGATCGGACCGCGTGCATCGTGCAGCACGGTGCTGGTCAAGCCGAGACCCTGGTGGCCAAACGACACCGACGTGTCGAAGCCCAGCCACTCGCCTTCGGGCATGCCGAACAGGTGAGCGGTCAGATCGAGGTTGGGGAAGGCGACCTCCTTCGGATCGGCGCGCACGGCCATGCCATTGGACAGATCGAACAGGGTGGCGGCACGGGCCAGTGGACTGACCGGCTCGCCGTCCAGCAGCGCATGCTTCGCGCGCGCCCAGTAGGTGGCACGGCCTGGCCCCTGATCGTGCCGGCGGATCTCCACGCTCTTGATGAATCCGCCTGGCCAGGCCGTACCTGGATCCCATGCGGGCATTGATTCCGGCGGTGCAATGGCAGCGATCGGCGTGCCGGCGATGGCCTGCGCATCGTTCGGGCGCATCAACCATGCACGCACGCGCAGCGCCGGGCGATCGTCATGACGCAGGGTAGCTTCGACCAGTTCGATGGTGCGACCAGCGCGCAGCACCTGTACGTCGGCCTCCATCGCTTCGATCGGAATGGTGCCGAGCAGTCCTTTGGGTGGGTCCCTGATGAACTGCGGCACACGCCGGCTCAGTGCTGGACCGTCTTCAACGCATCGACAATCTGTGATCCAGAGAAGCCACAATGCCCTTCGCCCACTGGCGGCAGCACGCGCGGCAATGGTCGCGCGCCAGCCCGTGCGGCCATCTGCGGATACACCGCCTGCATGTGCGGCACGATGGTGGGGTCGTTGTGGTTGAACTGGATCGCCAGCGGTCGCTTCACCGCGCCGGTCAATGCGAGCGCATTGCGGACATGCGCCTGCGCCGCAGGCACGGGATCGATGCGTTGCACGCCGGCATTGAACGCGGCGTCGTCACCGAATCCGCTGTAGATCACACCAAGGTTGCCGACCGGCATGCCGCCGCTGCGCGTGGCCAGTTCATGCAGGACCAGTGCGTGCAGGCTGATCGTGCCGGCCAGTGCATCAGCGGAGACCTGCAGCCGCTGCGCCAGCAATGCAGCGTGCAACGGATCGTGTTGCAGAGCATTGGCGATGCCCTGGTACAGCTCACCCTGCGGCAGCATGGCTGCCTCGCGCGATACCAACCCGGTGCCCGGCAGCCCCTCCGCCTTGGGGAAGAAGTAATCGAATGCGACCAGCGTGGTCAGCAGATCGGTCGCGATCTGTTCGCCACTGAGATTGGCGCCGCATAGCGACACACCACCGGCGTAGTGTTGCGGGAAGCGCTCGAGGCTGCCAATGGTCACGGCACCGCCCATCGAGAATCCCAGCATCCAGGTGTGGCGTACATGCTTGAGTTCAGCCACTACCTGCTGGCGCAGGCGTTCCGTATCGGTGATCGCATCGGCCACCGCCCAGCCCTGGCTGGCATAGGCACTCTGCGCGACCGCGTAACCTGCTGCCAATAGTGGCGCAGTGCTGTCATTGGCCGCCATGGGTACGGTGCGCGGCACGCCGACCGGTTCATAGCCATGGGCCAGCATCACCAGCTCGCCATTCCAGTTCGCTGGCACATCCAGCCGCCAGGGCGCGCCCTGCAGTTCGCCGCTGAGCATGCGTGCCGCCGTCGGCGGTGCAGCCAGCGATGTCATCCAGGGCAGCAGGCAGAGGGCAACAGCGCATCGAAGCAAGGGACGCATCGGGGTCATTCCATGCGGGAATGGCGCCGAGCATAGATGCCAACGAAACGTTGCGCGCGCTGCACTGCCGCAGGGGGTTGCGGGCCGAACAGGCGGCGCTCTACGCTGGCGGCATGGCCCTGCACAGCACCGCGTCGATTATCCGCATTCCTCACGGGAAGGCGGGGTAGCGCGCGGTCATCACGGCCAAGCAACCCGCCCGGGAAGGCGGGTTGCACACAGCGCTCTCCCGGGTAATGGAATCCACCAAGGAGAACGCAGATGCGCAACCTTTCATCGAACGACCCTTCGCCGACCCTGCACCTGGTGTGCGGCAAGATCGGTGCTGGCAAATCCACCCTGTCGCAGCAGTTGGCGTTGAAGCCGCGCCACGTATTGATCAGCGAAGATGCATGGTTGGCGGCACTGTATCCGGGCGAGATCCATTCCATTGCCGACTATCTGCAGCGTGCAGCCACGTTGCGCAATGTGCTGGCCGGTCATCTGCGCGCATTGCTGCAGGCGGGTGTTTCGGTGGTGCTCGATTTTCCATTCAATACGCCAGCCAGTCGCGCGTGGGCACGTGAAGTGTTCTCGCCGGCTGGCGCTGCACATCAACTGCATTTCCTCGATGTTGCCGACGACGTCTGCAAGGCGCGGCTGCGCGCGCGCAATGCACTCGGCGAGCATCCGTTCCCGGCCAGCGACGAGGAGTTCGAGCAGATCACCCGCCACTTCGTTGCACCAGCTGCGGAAGAGGGCTTTTGGGTGATCCGCCATACGGCGTAGGACTGGGCGCGGTGCCGGTCAGGTCGCGGGCACCGGTCCACCGCATGCGACGCGATGCATCGGGAAGTCCATTGTCTGCTTCGGATTGTCCTGCGCGATCTCGATGCGCGCATGCGCGCGCTGGTCGTCGAGGCGCCGATAGTGGATACGCTGCGGGAAGTCGTTGGCGGGATTCTCGAACACGGCTTCATTGCCATCGACCCGGGTGGCGTTGAAGTCTGTGGCGTTCTGGCCAGAGGGCAGGGCGGTCAGCACCAGGCGTCCATCATCGTGCTGGCGCAGCTGCATGAACTCGAAGCCCACCGTGCGGCCATCCCGCAGGGTGCGGCTGCTGCCGAACAGGGTGTTTCCAGCCAGGATGGACCACTGCTCGCCGGCACCGGCCGGCTGGCCATCAAGCTGCCAGCAACCGGCCAGCCAGGCCAGGTGTTCGATCTTCGAGGGTGAGGCGGACAGTGCGTGCGGGGCCGCGAGCAGCAGCGGCAACAGGGCCAGGGCGATGCGGAGCGACATCGGTGCCTCCATGCGCGGGAATGTGCGGCCTGTATAGCGCCCGGGGGATCACGCGGCCAGTGCCGTCCCTTCCAGTGCTGATTCCGATACGATCTGTCGCATTGAGCCATTTTTGATTGACCCGGAGTCCCGCCATGGTCGACCGCCTCGCCATCCTTCTTGAACGCTTCGCGGTCACGGCTTCGGTGTTCCATGCCGGCGCGCTGTGCGGCATCAACACGCTGGAGGGTGAGGATGAGGCGGGTCAGTTGCACCTGGTGCGGCGCGGGCCGCTGCAGGTCAGTCACGGGCAGCAGACCGTGCAGGTCGAAGTGCCGAGCCTGCTGCTGTATCCGCGGCCGATGCCACATCGCTTCAGTACCGACCCGCAGCAGGGCGCCGACATGGCCTGCGCCAACCTGCATTTCGAGGGCGGACGGCTCAATCCGATCAGTGCTGCGCTGCCCGATTTCATCTGCTTGCCGCTGGCCGACCTGTATGGAGGCAACGCGGCGCTGGAACTGCTGTTCGAAGAGGCGTTCGAGCAGCGCTGCGGGCGGGCAGCGATGGTCAACCGGCTGTTCGAGGTGGTGATGATCCAAGTGCTGCGCCAGCTGATGGAAGGTGGCGAGATGCGCGGCGGCCTGTTCGCCGGGCTGGGTCATCCGCGGCTGCGGCTGGCATTGGTGGCGATGCATGAAGCGCCCGCACAGTCCTGGACCCTGGAAGACCTGGCCGAGGTCGCCGGCATGTCACGCAGCGTGTTCGCCGCCAGCTTCCGCGAGGCGATGGGCACCACGCCAGGCCAGTACCTGCAGGGGTGGCGGGTTGGGCTCGCGCAACAGGCGCTGCGGCAGGGGCGGCCGCTGAAGCGGATCGCCGACGATGTGGGCTATGGCAGCGAAGCGGCGTTGTCGCGCGCGTTCAAGGCGCATACCGGGCAGTCGCCACGGGAATGGCGGGGGCAGGCACGGGTCAGCGCGGCCTGATCGGTCAGCCCAGCACCAGCCGGGCGAGCTTCATGCCACCGAACAGACCGGCCAGGCCCAGCGCCACCGAGCCACCGGCATACAGTGCCGCCAGCCCATGCTGGCCACGCTGCAGCAGCAGGCCGATCTCCAGCGCGTAGGTGGAAAACGTGGTGTAGCCGCCGAGGATGCCGGTGGCCAGCAGCAGGCGCAGCTGCGGCGAGGCGCCATTGCGCATGGCGAAGACCTCGACCACCACGCCCATCAGCAGCGCACCGCTGATGTTGATCAGGAAGGTCGACCAGGGCCAGGGACTGCCGACCGCCACCCGCGCGCCGATCAGGTTGCAGGCGTGGCGCAGGCAGGCGCCGATGCCGCCGCCGACGAAGACCAGGAAATAATTGTTCAATGCTTGCATGGCGTGCCTCGAATGCGGGTTCGCAGGGTCAATGGCGAACGCCGAGGGCAGGCACGACCTGCCGTCGACGAACACCGGGTTCGTCCTGGCAGGAGCCATCAGCCTTCTCAGGCGGTTATCGGGGGAGCCCCATCCCCATCGCGGTCCATGCTACCAGCGGCGGTGCATTCACGTCATCGAGGTCGTCAGAACGCGAGCCACCTTGCTGCGGCTGAAGCCATCCATCAGCAGTTCGAACGCGAGCAGATCCAGCGCCGCATGGCGGCGGTGGTCGATCTCCAGCCCGTTCTCGGCCACCAGATGGCTGACCAGCTCGTAGGCGTCCTGCCAGACATCCAGATGGGCCTGGCTGGGGATGTAGGCACTGCCGGGCTCACCGACGCCGAGCCCGCTGACCCCGTACAGCAGCTCGCGGGCGTCCAGCTTGGCCGCATCTGCGATGCGGAACAGCTGTTCGGCTTTCACGTGCGAGGCGCTCACGTGATCGTTGAGCCAGTTGCTGATGGTTGCTGTCGTTGATTTGGCGGCGCGTGCCAGATCGGCCGGGCGTGGGTGCCCGGCTTTCTTCATGGCTGCCGCGAGTCGTTGGCCGAGAGTATTCATCTATGCAAGCCAGCTTAACGCGTGGATTGCGAAGAAGCCTTGTCGCAAGAATCAGTCTGGTTAACAGAAGGACCGACCGTGACCGAATTCTGGAGCAAGCGGCAGGTGCGCACCCGGCTGGGATTCCGCACCGACGCCGAACTGGCACGCTTCTTTGGCATAAGCCGTTCCGCAGTGTCGCAATGGCCGAGGGACTTCCCGATTCCGGCCCTGCGGCAATACATCCTGCATCAGCGCTATCCCAACCTGTTCCCCACGACAGAAGCGTCGGCGGGCGAATCCATCTGACTTGCGCCGCCTTTTGTCGCATCTAGCACGCTAAGCGCCTTTTGCTAAGTATTCTTAGCAAAATAGGTAAGATCGATCGATCTGAGAATCACAATCGGCGCCATCTACTGGAGGTGTCGGTCCTTGGGTCCCGCTTACTGTCGGCTTCACCCCATCCGGGGGGCCCGGGTCCCCGTATGTAGTTTCGTGAACGATTAATAATTTCAATCACGAAAGTCGCTGCATGTAATTGACCTGTCGTGAAATCTATGACTAATTGGAGTCAACCAAGCGTGAAGCCTGGGAGTCTTTCAGTAGCACGCAAGTGAGTCGGTAGACCGTCAACAATGCAGAACAAGTCCAACGGAGGTCGTATGGAATACGGCATGCATGGCTTGGCTGAACGGGTACGCCGCGAACTGGAAGCCAGTTACCACAAACACGGATGCGGTCCGGCGTTCTGGGATACCTACCAGCAGGTGCTGGACCGCCTGGTCCCGCAGGGGACCGAGCGTACCGAAGTCACCAACGAAATGGCGCTGATCATCGAACAGCTGGGCATCGTCCGGCGTGCGCAGCTTGTGCCGCCGCACGCCAACGGGGCGCGTTGATTCAGAGCAGGCGCCAGGCGCCGCAGGCAAGCAGCGCCAGCAACAAGGACAGCAGGGCCAGGGTCCGGGGGCGCCACAGGCGCTTCGGTTGTCCAGCCATCGCCTGCGGACTGCAGTAGCGCACCAGCCCCGGACCGAAACCGGCCCGGTGCTGTTGTTGTGCGCAGGCCTCCAGGCAGGCGCCGCAGGCCAGGCAATCGGCCTGCGGCCCCTGGCGGATGTCCAGCTGCATCGGGCAGGCGCTGACACAAGCAGCGCAGTCGATGCAGTCACCGAGGCGGTCGGCGCTGAAGGTCGGCATCGGTCCGGCCAGCAGCGGATGCGCGGCGCGGAATACGTAGTCCTGCGCAGTGGTCGGGTCGAGCAGGCCGCGGCCACGGCCCAGTACTCCGCCAAGCCCGGACGGACGTGGCCCGCGCGGCTCACCGCGACGGGCGTCGTACAGCATGCGCGGTGTGTGCGGATCGGTCAGCAGCGGCTGCATGCGTGCGAACGGGCACAGCGAACGGCAGACCTGCTCGCGCAGGAAACCGGCATTGCCCCAGGTCGCGGCTGCATAGAACAGCACCCAGAAGGTTTCCCAGCGGCTCCAGCCGGCGTGGGGCGCAGCGGTCACCAGTTCGGCGATGGGGCTGAACAGGCCGACGAAGGTGATCCCGGTCCACAGCGACAACAGCCCCCAGGCCAGCTGGGTGGCCGGGCGTACAGCAGGTGCAGGCAGCATGCGGGCCGCGCTGCGGGCGATCCCGTCGAAGGCGCGCCGCCACAGGGTCTGCGGGCAGGCATGGCCGCACCAGATGCGCCCGGCGAGGTGGGTAAGCAGCGCAAGGCCCACCGCCAGCACCGCCAGCAGTCCGATCAGCACGCCGGCGTCGCTGGGCCACAACGTCCAGCCAAACAGGTCGAATCGCCGCGCGTTGATGTCCAGCAACAGCGCCTGGCGACCCTCCCAGCGCAGCCACGGCAGTGCGTAGAACAGCGCCAGCAAGGCGGCGCTGAGCGTGCCGCGCCAGTGCCAGGGACGGGGGATCCGGGTGCAGGACGTACTCATCCCAGCGGCAGCTCGTCGTCATCGCTCGGCATCGGCCGCTGCAGGTACCAGGTGACCGCGCTGGACAGTGCCGTCACCGACCAGAACATGAAGAATCCCGCCGTATAGCCCAGTTCGCGACTGATGGCCGTGCCCGGGAAACTGATGGCCTGCAGGCGCAACGGATCGACGAAAGCGAAGAACACCACGCTGGCAACGCCGGCGGCGATGAAGCTGGGCCAGAGGATGGCGCCCCACTGCTGGATCAGCCTCTGGCGGCGGTTGGGAGAAGGTCTGTTCATGCTGTCCCGGATCGAAAAGTGGGCGGCGCGTATACTTCGCCAAGGCTGGCGCGGCATCCGCAGGGCATGCTTCCTGCAAGCGTGCCAGCCTAGGTGCAGCGGACTGCGCCGACATTGATCTGGATCAACGGCGCTGCCGCCTGGGTGCGGCACACTGCCGGCACGCTTTGGGTACCCCGATGAACGCAACACCGCCGCCTGTCCTCCCCGTCGCCTCGCCCGGGTTGTGCACCGAGCAGGAAGTGACCCGCCTGGTTCACGATTTCTATGCCCGCGTGCGTGAGGAAGAACGGCTGGGACCGGTGTTCGAGGCGCACGTCCACGATTGGCCTGAGCATCTGGCGCAGCTGGTCGACTTCTGGTCGGCGATGCTGCGCGGTACCCGTCGCTTCAAGGGCTCGCCGATGTCCAAGCACATGGCCATCGAGCTGGACAAGGACCTGTTCGACCGCTGGCTGGTGCTGTTCCGGATCACCACTGCCGAATGCAACAACCCGCCGATGCAGGAACTGGCCAACGACGTGGCCGCGCGCATCGGTGACACCTTCTGGAAGCGCTACCAGATGCTGCGCTGGCCGCAGGTGGGCCTGCCGGTGCTGGGGATCCCCGGCAAGGATTGATCTGGGTCAAGGCGGCGCAGGCCGCCCGGCGCGATGCTGGCGGCATGGACACGTTCTCTCCCGCCGCCGGCGGCCTGGCCTGGACCTTCGACCCCGACCTTCTGCGCCGGCACGACCGGCCGGGCCCGCGCTACACCTCGTATCCGACCGCGCCGCATTTCCATGATGGCTTCGACGCGCCGGCGCTGCGCCAGGCGATCTCCGACAGCAACCAGCTGGCCCGCGCGCTGTCGCTGTATGTGCATGTGCCGTTCTGTTCCAGCCCCTGCTTCTACTGCGGCTGCAACCGGGTGATCACCCGCGATCGCGGTCGTGGCCACAGTTACGTCTCGCGCGTGCTGGCCGAGGCCGACCTGTTGGCGCCGCAGTTCGATGACGGCCGCGAGGTGATCCAGCTGCACCTGGGCGGTGGTACGCCGAACTTCCTCGATGCCGAGGCGATGACCACGCTGGTGGAAGGGTTGCGCCGGCGCTTCGATTTCAGTGATTCGCCGCAGCGCGATTTCTCGATCGAACTCGATCCGCGCTTCATCGACACCCGCGACGTCGCCATGCTGGCGCGGCTGGGCTTCAACCGGGCCAGCCTGGGCGTGCAGGATTTCGACCCGCAGGTGCAGGAATCGATCAACCGCATACAGGGTGTGCAGCAGACGCTGGACATCCTGCGCGCCTGCCGCGACAGCGGCATGCGTTCGGTCAACGTCGACCTGATCTATGGCCTGCCGGGGCAGAGCCTGGAAGGATTCGGCCGCACCCTCGAACGGGTGCTGGCGCTGCGCCCGGATCGCCTGGCGGTGTATGGCTACGCGCATCTGCCGCATCTGTTCCGCGCGCAGAAGCAGATCGACGAAAGCCGCTTGCCTTCGCCGGAAGACAAGCTGGCGCTGCTGGGCCTGGCGGTGGAGAAGCTCTCTGCGGCCGGCTACCAGTACATCGGCATGGATCATTTCGCACTGCCGGAGGAGGATCTGTCACGCGCGCAGCGTGCCGGCCAGCTGCATCGCAACTTCATGGGCTATACCACCCACGCCGATACTGATCTGCTTGGCCTGGGCGTGAGTGCGATCAGCCACATCGGTGCCACCTACAGCCAGAATCCGCGCGATCTGCCGTCGTGGGAGGATGCGGTGGACCAGGGCCAGCTGCCGGTCTGGCGCGGCGTGGCGTTGAGTGCCGACGACCAACTGCGTGCGGAACTGATCCAGCAGCTGATGTGCCAGGGCGAGGTGGATGGCGTGCTGCTGGGGCAGCGTCACGGCGTGGATTTCGAGCAGTACTTCGCCGAGGACCTGCGTTCGGTGCAGCGGCTGCAGGAAGACGGCCTGGCCGAATACCGCGATGGCGTGGTGCGTGCCAGCGAACCTGGGCGACCATTGCTGCGGTTGCTGGCGATGTGCTTCGACCCGTACCTGCGTGCCGCGCACGAGCAACCGCGTTATTCGCGGGCGATCTGAAGGTAGCGTGTGCTGCGCTCGCGTGGTGCCCGGAGCCGGAATCGAACCGGCATGGGGTTGCCCCCGGCGGATTTTAAGTCCGATGCGTCTACCAGTTTCGCCATCCGGGCCTGCAGCGCGGCGCCGATTGTAGCCCACCTGCGGTGCCGCGACCGGATTGCATCACGGCGGCCGCGTGCTTAACTGTCGATCGCATTCATGTCATAGTCCCTGCCATCGTTCCCAGGGGGGGAGCCACCTGATGTCGCTGCACGCGATTGCCTATGCCAGTGAGGCCCGCGCCGATCTGCAGACAACCGATCTTGACCGCCTGCTGGCCGACGCCACGGCATTCAATCGTGTAGCCGGTGTCACCGGTGTCCTGATGTTCGACGGAGCACGCTTCCTGCAGTATCTCGAGGGCCCGGAGGACGGCATCGATTCGGTGTTCCAGCGCATTCTCAACGCGCGCAGCCACGTGCAGCTGAAAGTGCTGTGCCGTGCACCCGTGGTGCAGCGCGCATTTCCGCGCTGGTCGATGGGCACGCGGCGGATCGAGCCGGAGCTGCTGGCGCAGATTGTCGATGCCGCGTGGCCCGGCTTCCTGCTTGGCAGTGGTGGATTCGAGCGCCTGCTGCAGGCCTGGACCGGCGCCGACGGTGAACTGGAACCGGCCGCGGTGGCGTTGGGGTCCTGAGCCCGCCTTGGCGGCAGGGCGCCGGGGCCGGTAGGCTGTAGCCTTTCTGGCGCAGGTTTTCCGGAGTGGTGCAGCAGATGAGTGTGTTGGCCGAAGCCATGGCAGCGTATGTGCGATCGCATCCGTTGCATGGGATGTGCCGATGAGTGCGCCGGTTGCGGCGGCCAGCGCCCCCCGGTTTGCGGTGATCGGCCTGGGTTATGTCGGCCTGCCTTTGGCGGTGGCGTTTGGCCGGCAGTGGCCGACGTTGGGCTTCGATATCGATGCCGGTCGCATCGCCGAGCTGCGCAGCGGCCAGGACCACACGCTGGAAATGGAAGCCGACGAGCTGGCCAGTGCGCAGCTTCTGCAGTACGGCAGCGATCCGGCATTGCTCGATGCCTGCAATGTCTACATCGTCACCGTGCCGACCCCGATCGATGCTTACGAGCAGCCTGACCTGGAGCCCCTGCGTTCGGCGACACGACTGATTGCCAGTCATCTTCGCGCCGGCGATCTGGTGATCTACGAGTCCACGGTGTACCCCGGCACCACCGAGGAAGTGTGCGTGCCGCTGCTGGAACAGGGGTCGGGCCTGCGCTTCAACGAAGACTTCTATTGCGGCTACAGCCCGGAACGGGTCAGTCCCGGTGACCGCCAGCGGCGCCTGGCCGACATCCGCAAGATCACGTCCGGCTCGACACCGGAAGCCGCTGTGGTGATTGATGGTCTCTACCAGCGCATCATCGCCGCCGGTACGTTCCCGGCACCGTCGATGCGCGTGGCTGAAGCGGCCAAGGTGGTCGAGAACATCCAGCGCGACGTCAACATCGCGCTGGTCAACGAGCTTGCCCTGATATTCGATCGGCTCGGCATCGATACCCAGGACGTGCTCGACGCCGCCGGCAGCAAGTGGAATTTCCTGCCGTTCCGGCCGGGGCTGGTCGGCGGTCACTGCATCGGCGTCGATCCGTATTACCTACTGCACAAGTCAGAGAGCGTGGGCTACCACCCGGACCTGATCCACACCGCGCGGCAGGTCAACAACCGCGTCGGCGAGCACGTGGCCGCGCGGGTGCTGGCGATGCTGGCCGAGCGTGGCCGTGCGCCGGCGGACGCACGCATCCTGGTGCTGGGCGTGACTTTCAAGGAGGATTGCCCGGACCTGCGCAACAGCCGCGCGCTGGAGCTGGCGCAACGGCTGCGCGATGCCGGCGCGCAGGTAGAGGTCAGCGACCCGTGGGTCGGCCCGGCGGCATTGACCGGCGAGGGCCTGGATTGGCTGGCCGAGCCCGGGGCAGGGCGCTATGACGCGGTGGTGCTGGCGGTGGCCCACGCCCGTTTCAAGGCGATGGATGAATCCGCAATCCGGGGGCTATTGGCGCCGGGTGGCCTGGTCTACGACGTGAAATCGGCCTGGCCGCGCAACGTGGTTGACGATCGCTTGTAAGCCCGGGCAGCGAACGGCGCGGTAGACTCGGGGCAGTTGCAACCGAGGAAAGCCATGCACCGGTATATCGTCTACCTGCTCGCCATCCTGATGTTCCCGATATGCCTGTGGCTGGCCACGATCTGGCCGGCCTGGTATTGGGGCGTCGGCCTGACTGCCGCGATGGTGGCGCTGGGGACCTGGGATCTGCTGCAGAAGCGCAGCACGCTGCGCCGCAACTATCCGGTGATGGCGCACTTCCGCTACGGGCTGGAATCGATCGGCCCGGAGATCCGCCAGTACTTCGTGCAGAGCGACCTGGAAGACGTGCCGTTCTCGCGCCAGCAGCGGGCACTGATCTACCAGCGCGCCAAGAACGAGATGGACACGGTGCCGTTCGGCACCCTGCGCAGCACCTATGCGGTGGACTACGAGTGGATCAATCATTCACTGGCACCGACCGCCATCGCCAAGCATGACTTCCGCGTGTTGATCGGCCCGAACTGTGCCAAGCCCTATTCGGCCAGCGTGTTCAACATCTCGGCGATGAGCTTCGGTTCACTGTCGGCCAATGCCATCCGCGCGCTGAACGAAGGCGCGCGCCAGGGCGGCTTCTATCACGACACCGGCGAGGGTTCGATCTCGCCCTACCACCGCGAGATGGGCGGTGACCTGGTATGGGAGATCGGCTCGGGCTACTTCGGTTGCCGTGACGAGAAGGGCGGTTTCAGCGAGGAGCGCTTCGTTGCCAATGCCACCCATGACCAGGTCAAGATGATCGAGATCAAGCTGTCGCAGGGCGCCAAGCCGGGCCACGGTGGCGTGCTGCCGGCGCCGAAGGTGACCGCCGAGATCTCGGTGACGCGTGGCGTGCCGATGGGGGTGGACTGTGTGTCGCCGTCGCGTCACTCGGCGTTCTCGACGCCGGTCGAGCTGCTGCAGTTCGTCGCCCGCCTGCGCGAGTTGTCCGGTGGCAAGCCGGTCGGCTTCAAGCTGGCCATCGGCCATCCGTGGGAGTGGTTCGGCATTGCCAAGGCGATGCAGGAAACCGGGTTGCTGCCGGATTTCATTGTGGTCGACGGCGCCGAGGGCGGCACCGGTGCGGCACCGGCGGAATTCGTCGACCATGTGGGTGTGCCGATGCACGAGGCGCTGCTGCTGGTGCACAACACCCTGGTCGGCCTCGATCTGCGCGATCGCATCCGCATCGGTGCGGCTGGCAAGATCACCAGTGCGTTCGACATCGCGCGGACCATCGCGCTGGGGGCTGACTGGTGCAATGCCGGCCGAGGCTTCATGTTCGCGCTGGGCTGCATCCAATCACTGAGCTGCCATACCGACAAGTGCCCGACCGGTATCGCGACCCAGGATCCCGCGCGCTGGAGGCATCTGGATGCACCGGACAAGGCCACCCGTGTGTACAGCTACCACGAGCACACGCTGCATGCCTTGAAGGAACTGTTGTGTGCCGCGGGCCTGAATGATCCGGCTGAACTCGGGCCGGAACACATCCTGCGCCGTGTTTCGCCGGTGGAGATCCGTTCGCTGGCCTCGCTGTACCGTTACCTGGAACCGGGCGAGCTGCTGCACAAGGTGCCGGACCATGCGGTGTTCCATGCGTTCTGGGCCGATGCGCGCAGCGATTCCTTCCAGCCGCCGCCGAAGATCCAGGCACTGCGTGCCAGCAAGTCGCGATAACGTGATGTTGTAGAGCCGAGCCCATGCTCGGCTGCTTCTCGATCACGCATCGCGATGTTGGAACGAAGATCAGCCGAGCATAGGCTCGGCTCTACAAGGAGATGTCATGCAGTTCAGGACCGGCACCATGGATGACGTGGCCATGTTGTGGGCGCTGCGCACGCGTTGCGTGCGGGAGACCTGCAGCAGTCATTACCCGCCTGAGGTCATTGCGCCCTGGTCTGCCTCGCCGCCACCGTCGCAGTACGCGCGGCTGTTGTCGCAGGGTCGCTGCGTGGTGGCCGAGGACGAGCAGGGCGGTCTGCTCGGCTTTGGCGTGTTCGATGCCGATGCCAATGAAGTCGATGCGTTGTTCGTCGATCCGGATCGTGGCGGCAAGGGCATCGGCCAGGCGCTGATGCAGCGCCTGCTGGCGATGGCCGATCCTGAGCGCGAGGTGGTGCTGTCAGCCTCGCTCAACGCCGTGCCGTTCTATCAGCGGCAGGGGTTCATCAGTGTGCGCGAAGAGGCCTACCCGCATCCCAGCGGCGTGGCGCTGGCTTCGGTGAGCATGCGCCGGCCGTGGTGAGTGCCCGTTTTCTGCGTTCTGTAGAGCCGAGCCCACGCTCGGCTGCTTTTGATTCAAGCTGAGCGTGGGCTCGGCTCTACAAGTAGCGCAGTCGAGCATGGCTCGACGCTACAAGGCCGGTTTCAGCGCCCGGCCAACCACCCGATCACGCCTTCCGCAGCACGCAGGCCACTGGCGTAGCACGCGGTCAGCAGGTAGCCACCCGTTGGTGCCTCCCAGTCCAGCATCTCGCCGGCACAGAACACCCCGGGCACTGCCCGCAGCATCAGGCCATCATCCAGCGCACCCAGGCGCACGCCACCGGCGGTGCTGATCACTTCGGCCATTGGCCGGGGACGCAGCAGGCGCAGCGGCAGGCGCTTGAGCGTAGCCGCCACAGCCGGCAGGTCGTTGCCCGCTTCTTTACCCAGAATCTCGAACACCAGTGCGGCTTTCACTGCATCCAGGCCGGCCTGGCGGCGCAGGTGCTCGCCGAAGCTGCGGCCCTTGCGCGGGCGTGACAGATCGGCCAGCAGGCGCGTCTCGTCACGGCCCGGCACCAGGTCCAGCCACAGCATCGCGTGGCCATCGCGGTTGATGGTCTCACGCAGGTCCGCCGCCAACGCGTAGATCAGGCTGCCTTCGATGCCGTACTCGCTGGCCACGCATTCGCCCTGCAGCGACTGTGGCTGTCCGGCCAGGTCGATCCAGTGCGCGACCACCGGCTTCAATGGCGCGCCGGCATTGCGCTGGGCGAAGAATGGGGTCCAGCCCACGTCGAAACCGCAGTTGGCCGACTGCAGCGGTGCGATGTCCACGCCATGGGCCTGCAGTGGCGCGACCCAGGCGCCGTCGCTGCCCAGCTGCGGCCAGCTGCCGCCGCCCATGGCCAGCAGGGTGGCATCGGCATGTACTTCAACGGCGCCGTCTTCGGTTTCAAAGCGCAATGCGCCTTCATCACTCCAGCCGATCCAGCGGTGGTTGGCGTGCAGGCGCACACCCTGCTCCTTCAACCGACGCACCCAGCCGCGCAGCAGCGGCGCTGCCTTGCGGTCGACCGGGAACACGCGGCCAGAGCTGCCCACGTAGGTCTCCACGCCGAAGCCGGCGGCCCAGTCACGCAGTGCCTGCGCGTCGAAGCCATCCAGCCAGCTGCCGACCACGGCAGCCTGCTCGCGGTAGCGGCTGTCGAACAGCGGGCGCGGATCGGAATGGGTCAGGTTGAGTCCGCCCTTGCCGGCGATCAGGAACTTGCGGCCGGGCGATCCCTTGGCCTCGTACAGGTCGACCTCCAGCCCAGCGGCGCGCAGGCGCTCGGCGGCGAACAGGCCGGCCGGGCCGCCGCCGATGACGGCGACCCGCTGGGGCAGTGCGGTATTACGGTTTGACATCGAGCAGCTCGACGTCGAACACCAGAGACGAGCCGGCCGGAATCGGGCCAACCCGGCGGTCGCCGTAGCCGTAGTCCGGTGGGATCATCAGCGTGCGCTTGCCGCCGACCTTCATGCCGGCCACGCCCTCATCCCAGCCGCGGATGACCTGGCCGGCGCCGAGTGCGAAGGTGAACGGCTCGCCACGGCTGACCGAGCTGTCGAAGGTCTTGCCGTGCTTGGTCTCGGTGCGGTTGTCATAGATCCAGCCGGTGTAGTGCACGGTGACCTTGTTGCCGGCAACGGCCTCGGTGCCGGTACCAGGGACGGTATCGATGCGCTCGAAGGTGGTCAGGGTGCCACCCGGCGGCGGGCCGGACGGTTCGGTCGAGCAGCCAACGGCGGCGAGGGACAGCAGCAGGGGAAGCAGCAGGCGGCGCATCGGGCGTCTCCGGAAGGGCGCAGGGCGAGGGCGGCAAGGGTAGCGCATCGGCGCCGGGTATCATGGGGGCATGGCAAAACTCCTGCTCAATCTGCGCAATGTCGGCGACGACGAATATGCCGATGTCTGCACGCTGCTCGACCAGCACGGCATCGCCTGGTATCGCACCGAACCCAGCCCCTGGGGCATTTCCAACGGCGGCCTGTGGCTGCGCGAGGACGCCGATCATCCGCGTGCGAAGGCGCTGATGGCGGAGTACCAGGCCGAACGCGGGCCGCGCATCCGTGCCGAGCGCGAGCAGGCGTTGCGCGAGGGCACGGCGGAGACCTTCGGTAGCCTGTTCCGGCGCCGACCGGGGTATGTGGTGCTGGTGCTGCTGGCGATGGCCGGTGCGGCGGCGCTGGTGCTGCTGCCGTTCGTGCTGTTGCGGGGGTAAGGGGTTTCGGCCGTGTTGCACCCGGCACCCGCAGAGGCAACGGCAACGTCAAAAGCCGGGCTTCAGTGGGAGGGCGGGGCGGTGTGGGCA
>NZ_VMBJ01000130.1:0-275 GCF_010608305.1 Stenotrophomonas sp. AS012628
GGCCACAGCGCATTGCGCGCGAGAAACATCTGCCCGCGGTATTCGACAACCGCCGCCAGGACGGGCAACGGATTGTTCCAGTGCACGAAGCCGCAGTCCTGCGCGGGGCACGCGATGCGCAGGCGGCCGGCGTTGTGCTGCTCGACGAGCGACGTAGCGCATTGGGGGCAGAAGCGGTAGTCGAAGCTCATGGCAGAGAGATGCGTTAGACAGCTTGCTCACAGGCGTTGCGGATGTCGGCGGCGAAGGCTTCCACCGTCTCGGGCTCCACATCC
>NZ_VMBJ01000131.1:0-274 GCF_010608305.1 Stenotrophomonas sp. AS012628
GCAACACCCCGCACCCCCAGAGGAATCCCCGTCAGACGGAGTTTGAACATGAAGAACAAGCTGACCAACCTGAACGACCACCTGTTCATGCAGCTGGAGCGCCTGTCCGACGAGGATCTGACGGCCGAGCAAATTGAAACTGAAGTCAGGCGCACGGACGCCATCGTCGCGGTTTCCGATCAGATCGTCCGGAACGCCGACATGCATCTGAAAGCGGTGCACCTGCTGGCCAACCATGGCGACCGCTTCAGAGCGCACCTTCCCATGATCGAAG
>NZ_VMBJ01000132.1:0-274 GCF_010608305.1 Stenotrophomonas sp. AS012628
GGTTGGCACCGCACGCACGCAATACCGTTGCCGCCGCCTCATTGTCCAGCAAGGCCAGCAGCAGGTGCTCAACCGTCATGAATTCATGGCGTTTGGCCCTCGCCTCCTTGAAGGCGAGATTGAGGGTGACTTCGAGCTCTCGATTCAACATGGCTTCACCTCGCTCCCAAACATCCGATCAACTGTCTTTCTCTATCTCGCAGAGCAATGGATGCTGGCTCTCCCGTGCATACTGATTGACCTGCATCGCCTTGGTTTCGGCCACGTCCCGGGT
>NZ_VMBJ01000133.1:0-274 GCF_010608305.1 Stenotrophomonas sp. AS012628
GCATTGCGCGGTGGCGCCGATATCCCGCATTTCCCTGGATCCCCGCCTGCGCGGGGACGACGGGGTTCGCTAAATGAGTCCTCGGCCTGGGTTTCCGGGTCATCGTCGCCTCCGTCTCGTCCGGAAAGGCCATAGCCATCTCGGTGATAGCGTTACCAGCGCTTGACCTGTATATCCTTCCCGACAACGCTGACAAAAAGTAGCGGGAGAGGGAATCATGCACGTCCGCCGTCACGCCTTCACGACGCCGTTGATCGCACTGGGCGTTGCTCTC
>NZ_VMBJ01000134.1:0-273 GCF_010608305.1 Stenotrophomonas sp. AS012628
GCTCTTGATCGCCGTCCTGCTGGCGGTATCCGCGTGCAGCTCCAAGGCTCCCGGCCCGGGGGCGTCGGTGCCGAAGGTCATGCGCGGCGAGTATCGCGTCAAGCGCGGCGACACCCTCTATTCGATCGCCACCCGGCACGGCTGGAACTACAAGGACCTGGCGCGCGCCAACGGCATCCGCCCGCCCTACGCGGTCAAGGTCGGCCAGGTGGTGCGCTTCGACGGGCGCAAGTCGACCTACGTCGCCAGCAGCCGCTCCTCGTCTAACACCCG
>NZ_VMBJ01000135.1:0-271 GCF_010608305.1 Stenotrophomonas sp. AS012628
GTGCATCCCCCTCGCAGCGGTTTATCCCGGCGAGCGCAGGGCGGATGATGCTGATCGACGCCGCTCTGCGGCATTTCTCGAACGGAAGGTGCAGCATGAAAATCGCCCTGATCGGCGCCACCGGCCACGTCGGCCACTATTTCCTCAACGAAGCCCTGCAACGCGGCCACGCGGTAACCGCCCTGGTCCGCGACCCGAGCAAGCTGGCGGCGCGCGACGGCCTCTGCGTAGCGCAGGCGGACGTCAGCGACCCGGCCCAGGTGGCCAGCGC
>NZ_VMBJ01000136.1:0-271 GCF_010608305.1 Stenotrophomonas sp. AS012628
TCCTCCTGCTGCGCGGTGCGGCCGGCGGTGCAATAGGCGAGATAGATGTCGGCGCGGCCTTCGGCGATGTGCCAGGAATAGACGCTCTTGCCCGCCGGCGGCGCCGGGCTGTTCGGTCCTCCGGAGAGTTGTAGCGCCTTCTTCTCGAGCGCGGCCTGCGCGCCGGGCTTCAGCGCTTCGGCCTTGCGAAACACTTCAAAGGCATAGTCGCCGGACGGATCGGCCTTCGGCGTCGAGGTCGCGAGCTTCACTTGCGGTTCGAGCATCCGGT
>NZ_VMBJ01000137.1:0-271 GCF_010608305.1 Stenotrophomonas sp. AS012628
GTTCGGTGAAGGCGATCATCGCCGACTTGGTCGCCTTGTAGGCGACGTAAGGATAGGTCGTGATCGCGGCCATCGACGAGATGTTGATGATCGAGCCGCTCTGCTGCTTGCGCATGATCGGGATCACGTGCTTGGCGGCAAGAATGCAGCTCTTCAGGTTGATCGCGACGCAGCGGTCGAACGCCTCCTCTGATATGTCGAGCAACTCGGCATCGCCGCCGGAGAGGCTGACGCCGACATTGTTGTGCAGGATATCGACGCTGCCCCAGCG
>NZ_VMBJ01000138.1:0-269 GCF_010608305.1 Stenotrophomonas sp. AS012628
TCGTTGGGGTGTCGTACAAGTTTTAGCCGGGTGTCGGCTGTCTGCGCCTGGCTAATCGGCCCGGCGTGAATCGAGCGGGAACCGGTTTGCGCCGCATTCTTAAGGCGGTTTCTACCGTCAGTTCTAGTGAGGCAATAAATGAGCACACGTAAAGTCGTATCTCTTGCAGTTGCACTCGCACTTGCCACCGTAGCAGCCACACCCGCACTTGCCGTCACCGTTTCGCGTGTCGATGGTCAACCGATGAACCCGAATGGCGAGCCATTCTC
>NZ_VMBJ01000139.1:0-268 GCF_010608305.1 Stenotrophomonas sp. AS012628
GGCTGAAGGAGGTCGCGCCCTCCAACGAGGTGCGCAAGCAGTTCTGCCACGATCCGGCACTCTTCGACAGCTTCCGCGAACACTACCGCGCCGAGTTGCAGGCGCACCCGGAACATTGGTGGGGCCTGCTCGACAGCGCTCGCGAGGGCACCCTGACGCTGCTCTACGGCGCCCACGACCAGCAGCACAACAATGCCGTGGTGCTGGCCGAGTTCCTCGAGGAGGAGCTGGACCGCCAGCAGCCGGGTAGTTCGCCGACCTGCTACGC